>CACNMX010000004.1 GCA_902621675.1 uncultured Prochlorococcus sp.
TTTAACCACTCGGGCACCGACCCCCACTATTTGAACTTATCAGTTAATGGACACTTTGTGTGAAATTGTTTTGGTTTTTTTGTTTCTTTCTAGATAGCATTTGTAAAGAAAAGACTTTATTGATGATGAATATTTTATTGATAAATGGACCAAATCTAAATCTTTTGGGCACCAGAGAACCTGAAATATACGGTAATAAAACATTGAGTGATATAGAAAAAGATTTAATTAAAGTTGCTAAAGAAAAAAATATTAATCTTGAATGTTTTCAAAGTAATCATGAAGGAGAAATAGTAGATAAAATTCAAGAGTCTGTAAAAAGTATCCAAGGTATTCTTATAAATGCTGGCGCTTTTACTCATACCTCGATTTCTATTCGTGATTCTTTAATTGGATCAAAAATTCCTTTTGTAGAGTTACATATTTCAAATATTTTTAGCAGAGAAGATTTTCGTAAAGAATCTTTTCTTACAGATAAAGCTATAGGAATTATTAGTGGATTTGGCATATCAAGTTATTCCTTAGCTCTTGAAGGGATCATTGGATATTTAATTAATAAGGATTAAATGCTAGTCGATTTTAAAAGGCCCACTTCACATATTAAATATTTATCGTCATTTACCTCAGATGAGTGGATCAAACTCGCATTATCTAATCCAATTGATATTCTTATTGACCATGCTCATTGTGAAAGAAAAGCAGCAGGAGTAGCTATTCAATTGATGTTTAGATATCCATCAGAACAAAATCTAGCAGAAGTTCTAAGTCCAATAGCGAGAGAGGAATTAGAGCATTTTGAAAAAATACTTTATTTTTTAAAGGATCTTGGACATTCTCTTGAGTCCTTAAAACCGCCTCCATATGGAGCTGAGTTGTCCAAGAATATAAGAAAGGAGGAGCCCAACAGAATGCTTGATAGTTTCTTAATAGCAGGACTTATTGAAGCAAGAAGTCATGAAAGATTAAGCTTGCTTGCTCTGAATTCTGAAGATAAATCGTTTAAATCCCTTTATGAGTCACTGCTAGAGAGTGAGGCAAGACATTTTGGAGTTTACTGGAAACTAGCTCAAACTAAATTCTCTAAAAATCAAACTTTCAAAAGATTAGAGGAATTGTCTGAAATTGAGTCATCAATACTAGCTGAAACTTTTATATTGCCAAGGGTACATAGCTAAAGTTAATAAAATAAAAATGATAAAAAAAAAGTTCTTAAGTTTACTTAATCGATATAAAACTGATTTACCAACATTGACTATCGTTGGTGTAGGGCCTGGAGATCCATCGCTTTTAACAATTGCTGCTGTGGATGCAATGAAAAAAGCGAAAGTTATAGTTTTCCCAATATCAGATGATAATAAAAAGAGTTTCGCTGCGGAAATAGTCAAGAAATACACCAAATTTAAAAAAAATATCCCTATCATCTTTCCCATGGCTAGGAAGAATTTTGATCCAGATGAAATATGGTCTAATGCTGTAGAAAAAATTGTGAAATTTATACAAAATGGCGAATCAGTTGTTTTACTTTGTCTTGGAGATACTTCACTATTTGCAAGTTCTTCTAATATTTTGAGATTAATAAAGCATAATTATCCAGAAATTATTACCAAAACAATACCTGGTATTTCCTCTATTTCAGCAGCAGCAGCTTTAAATGATTTTGATTTGGTAAAAAAAGGCGAGACATTGATCATCAAAGAATGCCCTTCTCTAGAGTCTGAATTAAAAAACCTAATTAGGGAAAGTAAGAAAAATAAAACGGTATTGGCCATTATGAAAGTTGGTAAAAGATGGAATTTAGTTAGGGAAATTTTAAAAAAAGAGGATATCATCAAGACAACATTAATAGCTTTAAGTGTTGGTATGCCTGACCAAATTATTCAATATGCATCCCAATATAAAAAGGACGTTATGCCTTATTTTTCTTTGATTTTGATAAGGTTCGATTAATGTACAAAAAGGAAAAATTAGTTGAAAATCAATTTACATGGCCAATATGTAAGGATCTATTATTTCTTGTTCTCGAAGATAGGGTTAGTGATGTTTTTGTTTGCGAATTGGTTTGGGAAAGACTTTTTTATACTAAAGAACCCGCTATAAATGAATGGGCCTTTAGCGCATTAACTCCTAATTATTGGTCAGAAAAATTTGAAAAAGCTCCTCAAATCATTTCAGAGCGACCAGCCTCAGTACATTTGACTCGATCAATTCCAAAAGACTATAAACAGGGATTGAAAAATTTTCTTAATTTTAAAGGTTATAAGATTAATGAACTCTATCCAAGAAGAACTAGAAGAGCGACGGCAGTAAATTGGTTGATTTATTGGGCGATTGAAAATGATTGTTTTTCAAAAGATAGTGGATTAATGCCAAATCTTAGTTCACCCCCTGTTAACCCAGTTAAAGGACATTTTGGTGATCCAGAAATTAAATAAATTTTTTTGAAAAAGGTAAATGATTCTATTAAAGGTATAGTTGTAATGAATACTACTTTCTTTGGAGAGAGGAATTGATTCTTCCCACAATAGCAATTATCGGAAGACCGAACGTTGGGAAATCTACCTTAGTTAATCGTCTTTGCCAAAGTAATGATGCAATAGTATTTGATAAGCCTGGTGTTACAAGAGATAGAACTTATCAAAATGCTTCATGGGGAGGTAAGGAATTTCAAATAGTTGATACTGGAGGTTTAGTTTTTGATGACGATAGTGAATTTCTTCCAGAGATAAGGACACAAGTCTTCTTGGCTCTAGAAGAGGCTTCACTCGCGTTACTGGTTGTAGATGGGAATCAAGGCGTTACTGATGGTGATTTATCAATAGCAAAATGGTTAAGAAACTCAAGATGTAAAACAATTGTTGCTGTTAATAAATGCGAATCGACTACTTTAGGAATATCCCTAGCTTCAGAGTTCTGGAAATTAGGATTGGGCGAACCTAACCCTGTTTCGGCTATTCATGGTTCAGGTACTGGAGATCTTTTAGATCTCGTTATTGGCGAACTTCCTGAAAATAACATCCAGGATGATGAAGAAAAGATAATGATGTCTATTATTGGTAGGCCTAATGTTGGTAAATCTAGTTTGTTAAATTCAATCTGTGGAGAAAAAAGAGCAATAGTTAGTGATATTAGTGGTACGACAACTGATTCAATAGATACGCTTATTAAAAAAGGTGATAATCATTGGAAAATTATTGATACTGCAGGGATTAGAAGAAAGAAAAATGTTAAATATGGTACTGAATTCTTTGGTATTAATAGGGCTTTTAAATCTATAGATAGAAGTGATGTTTGTGTTTTAGTTATAGATGCTATAGATGGAGTAACAGATCAAGACCAGAAGCTGGCAGGGCGCATAGAAGAACAAGGCAGAGCTTGTATTATTGTTGTTAATAAATGGGATCTTGTAGAAAAAAATAGTTCAACAATTTATCAAGTAGAAAAAGAACTTAGATCTAAACTTTATTTTTTACATTGGTCAAAAATGATTTTTATATCTGCCCTGACTGGTCAAAGAGTTGATAATATCTTTGAGCATGCTCTTAATGCGGTAAATCAACATAGAAGAAGAGTTACAACATCAGTAGTTAATGAAGTACTCAAAGAATCAATCAGTTGGAAAAGTCCTCCAACGAAGAGAAGTGGCAAGCAAGGTAGGCTTTATTACGGTACTCAAGTAAAGAACAAACCTCCCACTTTTACTCTTTTTGTAAATGACCCTAAATTATTTGGTATAACTTATAGAAGATATATTGAAAAACAAATTAGAATAAATTTAGGCTTTGAAGGTACACCCCTCATTTTACTTTGGAGAGGGAAACAGCAAAGAGCTTTAAATAAAGAAGTCGAAAGAGAAAATATTGAGTTAATTCAAAAAGATTAATGAATTTGCTAACCAAATTTTCTGTTGGTCAATACGTTTATGGTAATAGAAGTTGGCTAAGAATTATAGATAGTAGATTAAAAATAATTATCGTAATGATATTTTTAATCACTCCAATTTGGGCAGGTCCAATATGGAGATTGAGTTTAGTGGGTTTTTTACTATTAATTACTTTTTTAAGTTTATTGCCATCTAGAGTATGGTGGCGATCATTATTTTTCCTTTCATGTTTATCACTATTAATTGGATTTATATCTATACTTGCCTCGTCTGATATTCAATCTCTTGATAGCTACTTAAGAAATCCCGATGAGTTGCGAGTAGTACTGGAAAGCCAAAAAGAATGGAACATTTTGCAAATTCCTTCGCAGAAGATATGGTTTATTAATTTTGGTTCCTACAATTTATCAAGAAAAGCCTTTGAACTAGGAATAAAAACCTCCACTTTGATATTTACTGTTATTCATAGTGTGAATTTGATGCTTTTAACAACATTGCAGGAAGATATTGTATGGGGATTAAGTTGGTTTATGTATCCATTAAGAAAGATTGGATTGCCAATTAGTAAGTGGCTTTTTCAGTTATTAATTGCATTACGTTTTATTCCTCTAGTGCAAGAAGAATTTCAAAATATCATTAAATCACTTTCAGTGAGATCAATAAATTTTCGAAATTTAGGATTAAAGAAATCTTTTAATGTTTTGTTAATCTTAGTGGAAAGGTTATTTCAAAATATATTTCTGAGAATTGATCATGGAGCAGAATCATTACTTTCAAAAAAAAATATTATTATTAAAACCAACAGATTTAGAACTCTTTATCCTTCAAAATCTCTCAATGTAATTGTTAATACATTATCGATTTGTTTTATTTGCATAGCAATTTTTCTTAGAAAACTGTATGGTGCATTATAAATAACACAATATTTAGATTTGAGTTCTGAGCGTTATTTAAACCATCCAACATTTGGTATGTTGTACCAAGTTTCTCCTGGAAATGATGGGAGAGATATTTATGCGACTTTATATGCTCAAAAAATGTTTTTTTTGGTAGAAGTTAGACAGAGAGAAGTTTTTTTTGAAGTTATACCTTACCTAGATGCTCGTAATCAGGCAGAATTAAACCTCCAAAAAGCTAGAAGAAAAGGATCTGAAGAGCTATCTAAATGGGAGAATTTATTTATGCAAACTTTCTTATAAAAAGGTGAACCCTGCAAATTATTTAGAAATAAAAAATAAAATACCTTCAAATGTAAATATTCTTGCGGTAAGTAAAGGATTTAAAAGTCAAGAAATCAAGACTATTCAAAATATAGGTCAAAACGATTTTGGTGAAAGTAAGGTTCAAGAGGCGTTTGAAAAACAACTAACCTTAAAAGATCTTAAACAAATAAATTGGCACTTTATTGGAAGAATACAAAGTAATAAAATAAGAAAAATAGTTCAAAATTTTAAATACATTCATTCAGTAGATTCATTTGAAAAGTTGCAAAAGATTTCTAATATTTCAAATGAAGAGAAGAAAAATCCATTAATAATGTTGCAAGTTAAGTTGAGTGATGACCCTACTAAAGGAGGATTTAATCCTGAATTTTTAATAATGAAATGGAAAGAAATTCAAGAGTTGAAAAATATTTCATTAACCGGTTTGATGACTATCAATCCTAAAGGACTTAGCTCTAAAGAAAATTCAGGGTTGTTCAAAAAATGTCGCGCTCTTGCTGATTCACTGCAACTACCAGATTGTTCTATGGGGATGTCAGGTGATTGGGAGGAAGCTATTGACGCTGGATCAACTTGGTTAAGACTAGGATCATTGATTTTTGGAGGTAGATCCTAATTAGTTATTTTTTTATAAAAATCTTACCTATAAACTTGCAGTAAAGTTCAACTAACGTTATTTAAGTATAGGTAGTTTATTCATTTAAATAATGAATCTATTACTTAAGGTTCTTAAACCTTAGTAATCAATTTCAAGAGGATTTAAAGGTGTCACTTATTTCTAGATTAAAGGCAGTTGTCGCAGGGGATGAGTATCTCGAAGATGATTTTGATGAGTTGGATTATGCTTCAGAGGACGAATTAAATGATATTGATAAATTTAAACAGAATCCAAAGAATGCAAATGCCCTTGCAAATTCAAATCCATTCGATTTTATGAATAACAATAGATCATCAAAAGTAGTTGGTATGCCTGGGATCTCAAATTCATCCTCAGAAGTTTGCTTAATGGAACCAAGAAGTTTTGATGAGATGCCTCAAGCTATACAAGCATTAAGGGAGAGAAAAACTGTAATTCTCAATTTAACTATGATGGATCCTGATCAGGCTCAAAGAGCGGTTGATTTTATTGCTGGGGGCACATATGCAATTGATGGACATCAAGAGAGAGTCGGTGAAAGTATTTTTCTTTTTGCACCAAGTTGCGTAAATGTAACTAGTTCTTCCCCAGAAGAAGCTTCTCCTTCTTCTGTGTCTACAGAAAACGCACCAAAATATAGTTTGGGCAAAAATACTACTCCTGAACCAGCATGGGGTAATTCTAAATTAAGTGCTTATTCATGATTAATCTGTGACTGAAAAAATTGCGATTATTGGTTTTGGAAATATTGCAAGTGCTATAGTTACCCCTCTATTAGATAACAAATTACTTCAGCCAGAAAATGTTTTTTGTGTTGTAAATACAGAAAAAAGTTTAGAAAATATAAAAAAAAATTATAAACATAATATAAACGTTTTTAGATCAGGTTCTAAAGAGTCAGAAATAATTTGGGATTGTCAATATAAACTTCTTTCGATAAAACCCCAACAATTTAATGATATAAGTGAGGTCCATCATATAAAAAACAAGGACAATTTAATAGTTTCAATTCTTGCGGGGATTTCAAAAAATAGACTTTCTCAAAAGTTTCCTAATCACAAATGTGTGAGGGTGGTTACAAATATGCCAATAACTATTGGAAAAGGTTTAACAGGGATTTCTTGGGGAGAAGAAATTACAGAAGATCAGAAACAATTTACAAAAAAATTATTTGAAAATACTAGTAAAATTTATGAATTTACTGAAGATTACCTTGATATATTTTTAGCTTTAACTTCATCAGGTCCAGCAATTATTGCTTTAATTATAGAAGCATTAAGTGATGGAGGATTAAGTGGGGGATTACCAAAAATAATTTCAGAGGAGCTTGTTATGGAAATGATACTAGGGACTATTTGCCTAATAAAGGAAAATAAACTTACTACTTCTGAGCTTAAAAATTTAGTAACCTCTCCAGGCGGAACAACTATTTCTGCTTTGAGGGTTTTAGAAAAAAAAAGTGTAAGGTCAGCATTAATTGAATCGATAGTTTCAGCTAGTAATCGAAGTAAAGAGTTTCGTTAGGATTTTCAATTTTCTTTTAAATTCATATAAACTTTTTCAAGTGAATTTATATTTCTAGTAATTGTGTATCTCTCAAGTATACGTTCTCTAGCTTTTTCTCCAAGATCTTTTGTAAATGAAGGGTGTTCTACAAGAATTGGGATTATGGTTTTTAATTGTGCGGTCACATTATCAGTTGAAATTACTATTCCTGCTCCGTTATCTAAAACTTCACCATCAGCTCCGGCATCCGTAGCTACACAAGCAGTACCAGCAGACATTGCCTCTAAAAGTGATAATGATAAACCCTCTACTAAGCTTGGTAAGAAAAATACTTCTGCTATTTGCATTATTGCTATCCTAGTTTCTAAATCTAATTCGGCACCCCACCAAATTAATTTCTCATTACCAAGGTTAGAAAAACTATTTTCAAGTGTTGGCTTCATTGGTCCATCCCCAACAATAACTAATTTGCAATTTTGAGTTTTTGTTTGGCGCCAAGAACGTAAAAGCGCCTCGATATTTTTCTCATTAGCAATCCTACCCATATATAAAAAAATTCTTTCATTTCCAAGTTTGTTTTTTACCTGTGCATATTTTTTATTTTTTTCGCAAAAAGGTTTCCAAATATTCTCATCAACACCGTTTGGAATAATTATTTGTTTTTCTTTGGGTACTCCTAATTTATAAAGAACATTTTTTTGAAGTTCGGAAAAAATGACTATTTTATTGAACTTTGATAAAGAGGGAGCATAAAGTTGATATGTTAACTGTTGAGTGCTAGCAGTTAGATTTCTATTTTTTGCATCAAATGGTGGATGAAATGTTCCTATAAGAGGAACATTAATTTCATTACAAAGCTCTGGAAGTCTAAAGTCTAAAGGAGATAAAGTTAGGCTCGCATGTACTATGTCAGGTTTTAATCTTTCTAATGATAGCCTTAGCTCTTTTTCTGCCCTTGGCGAGGGTATTGTATAAACTTGAGATTTAATTAAATATGGGAGACTTACATCAGGATCATTTGCAAGAAATAATGGGTTTGATGAGTTTGAACTAGAAGGATTGTCGAAATGAATGAAACTAACTTTATGACCTCTAGCCTTTAATTTCTCAGTAGTTGAATTACCATAAGTTACATTTCCACAAAAAGGAGATTTCTTACCCAACCAGGCAACATGAACCACATTAATTAAATTGACTATTTAATAAATTAACAGTCAGAGCACCCAAGATCATAATTTTAAAATTTATTCACAGTTTATGAAAATGTTAACTATATATTTCTCTCAACATTTTTAGTGAGGATAGATCTTTCTCTAGTTGAGTAGAGATCCAAGTTTCAATAATAAATAATATTTTAAGCCAGACTTTTTTAGGTCCCAATAACTCTCCATTAGATTTTATTGGTAATTCAGGGAAAAGAAGTCTCTGTAATAGAGCAACTTCAGATGCATTTATTCTTAAATTACTTTGAGGATCTTCTATAGAAGAAAACCCTTCACTTGGCAAATAATAACAACCCCATTCCCAATTTCCTAAAGGCGGAATAATGGGTTCTCCAGTTTTACAACAGTGATGAATCGGTAAATTTATACCTCCAATGGCTAATAGATGGATTAAAGATTGAATACTCATTGAGAGCATTTTAATATCCTCTTCTTTGGGTTCTTCGTACAAATAAATCCTATCAAGATGTGCAAGAACACAAGATAAATAGTTTTGTTGCTTGTCATTATTACCTACTAATAAAAAAGTTAATTCAGTTATTGCTTGCGCTGCGGCAAGACATTCAATATTTTTTCCTAGACCAGAATAGCTTTTTAATATTTTAATTTGACGTACCGATTTCAGATTTCTTTTCCCAAAAATCTGTAGACTTAAATGTGTTAGTGGCGTAGCTGCGGCAAGACTACTTTTAGGACGCCTGGCACCAGGTACCGCTAATCGAACAATACCTTGTTCATCAGTAAGAATAGTTATTAATCTATCATTCTCGCCTAATGGAGAAGCTTTAATACAGAGACCTTCTAGTCTGCACTCACCAGAACCAGACATTTAAATTACCTTTACTTCTTGAAAAATCTCACAAAAATTAGAAGTTCCAACGCAACTAATTCCACTATCGAACAAATCAATAACTTGTGTTAGTTTTTTTATACCACCTACAACTTTGATGTGATTTTGGGAGCCCGTTATTTTTAATATTTCCGCTACATCATTTAATGTAATAGGAGGTCCAAACCCGTCCCCGAATTGAAAATTTTTTATTCCCAATTCCAAAGATATTTCTATCGCATAATACAAAATTTCTTTTTGTAGTTTTGATTTATTTAAGATTATAGAAACTGGTAATCCAGATAACTTAACTTGTTCAATTTCAGCAGCAAAAGTTTCTAAGTTTCTTTTGGATAAATTGGTAAAATTTGGGATATATTCAATTCCGTTTGCACCTTTATCTTTTGCAAAATTAACTAATTCCTCAATAAATGTAACTGGTAAATCTGCTAATGGGTAAGAAATGAGTGCGTTTATGTTTGCACTGTAATTGCCCAAACGGTTTTTAAAATCATCTAAATAATTCAGTGAAGTAGAAATATTCTTGATATTATATTTTTTTATTAAATTGCAATTCGTGCAGAAATCTTCCCAGGATAGATAAGGGTTAATAATAATGGCATGAATTTTCTCGTTTAATTCATATTCAATATTGGGCATTTAAAAGTTATTTAGATTGAATCAGTCCATAACCTCCATGATTCCTCTTGTATATAACTTGAAGTTCATTATTTTTTTTATTTCGAAAAACATAAAAATCATGATCAATTAGATCTAATTGTTTTCTTGCTTCTTCTAATGAAATTGGATTCATTTCAAAGTATTTATTTTTTATAGATGGCTCAGGCAGACTAGCTTCCATTCCTTTTTTAAGTAAAGCTTGATCTAAAATTTTTGATTCCGTAATTTCTATTGGGAAAGACTCTTTATTTTTAAATTGATTATTGTGGTTTGTTTTATTGTTTCTTTCTTTGTATTTACGTAATTTTCTACAAAGTTTATTTGAAACTAAATCAATGCTTGAGTATAGATTTTCAGTTTTTTCTTCAGCTCTAATAACAGTTCCATTTGCAAAAATTGTAACTTCTGCAGTCTGGAAGGAGACTCTTGGATTTTTTTCTATTGAAAGGTGTATGTCGGCTTCTTTAACGATATCCTTATAGTGATGTGTTGCTTTTTCTATCTTTGCCTCAGTATATTCTTTTAATGCTCCAGTGAGCTCAAGATTTTTCCCATGGATTAAAATTTTCATAACAAATCTAAAAATATTTACTTACTTTCTAAATCTACTTAAATATGGTTAATAGAACAGCAATAATTAAACAACCTGATAATATTTCTTTTTTCAATGATGTTTATAAATTACAAAAAGAATATCAGGAGGCATTGATTTTAGATAACTCTAACCCTGATTTTATTTGGATAGGTGAGCATCAACTCTGTTATACGTTGGGAAGAGGATCAAATTATGATAATTTATTATTTTCTTTAAATGATGATAATTATGATGTTTTTAAGATTGATAGAGGTGGTGAGGTTACTTGTCATATGCCAGGACAATTAGTAACTTACTTGGTTTTAGATTTGAAAAATTTTAATAAAGATTTAAATTGGTATTTAAGAAAAATTGAAGAAATTATTATAAAAATTCTTGGAACTTTTAATATAGATTGTCATTCAAGAGAGGGGTTCACTGGTGTTTGGATAGGAAATAAGAAAATTGCTTCAATTGGAATTGGTTGTAAAAGATGGATTACAATAAATGGATTTTCAATCAATATTGACTGCGAATTAGAAAACTTTAATAAAATTGTTCCTTGCGGAATAGAAAATTGTCTCATGGCAAATATGATTGATTACAACAAAAATTTAGATATTCAAGAAGTCAAGAGAATTGTTAAAAAAATCATTCAGGAAGAATTTAATTTTGATTTTGTATCAAAATAGAAATTAAAATTTCAAAATCAATTTAATATGGGTGACTTAGCATACTGGCCTTCAGCCAAACCTATTTCTAAAAAAGATAAATTTGCTAAAAATAGAGATTTTATTAAGAGCCTTCATCATATAGATCAAATTTGGGAAAAATTAAAATTTAAATGTGGTGATACTTTAGCTGTTTGCGATTTAAGAGGGAAATACAAAGAAAAATTTTCTTATTCTGAGCTGGCTGATTTAATAACAAAAGTCTCTTTTTCTCTTAAAAATTATGGTTTAGTGAAGGGGGATGTAGTTACTGTAATATCTGAAAATTCTCCAAGATGGCTAGTAGTTGATCAAGGTTTAATGCGTATAGGAGCTATAAATGCAGTGAGGGGTATTAATTCTCCTTCAGTAGAATTAGACTATATTATTGAGCACTCTAATTCAGTAGGTCTAGTAGTTCAATCTAAGGAGATTTGGCTAAAGTTAAACAATAAAGAAGAATTAAAAAAAAGACTGAAATTTATAATCAATTTAGAAGATGAACACTTTGAAAGTTTAATAAGTTGGAATCAATTCATAAGTTCGGTAGAAAAAGAAAATTCACAAAATAATAATCTTGATAAAGATAATCCTGAAATTGATGATGTTGCTACTATCCTTTACACTTCCGGGACAACAGGAAAACCTAAAGGTGTCCCCTTGACTCATGCAAATTTTTTACATCAAATAATCAATTTAGCCTATATTGCTGATCCAGAACCTGGTACCTCTGTATTAAGCGTTTTGCCTATTTGGCATTCTTATGAGAGGAGTGCAGAATACTTCTTTTTTTCATGTGGTTGTTCTCAATACTATACAATTCCAAAATTTCTCAAAGATGACATTACACAAATAAAACCTGTTGTCATGGCTACTGTGCCAAGACTATGGGAAGCAATACATGATGGTTTTTTTCAGGCTTTGAAAAAAATGCCTTCCAAAAAACAAAAACTCATTAGGTTTTTGATAAGTAACAGTTCAGTTTTCAAAAAAAGTCTTAGAAAGATAAGAAATTTAGATATCAATCCAACATCTTTTAAATCAAAAATCCCCTTACTTGGTTCTGTTATTTGCCGATATCCTTTACATAAATTGTCTACCTTTTTTTTATGGCCGAATATTCTTAGACAACTATGCGGAGAAAAACTGAAATTTCCCATTAACGGCGGAGGTGCATTGCCAGAACATGTGGATCTTTTTTTTGAATCTTTAGGTGTAGATGTTTTGGTGGGATATGGACTCACAGAAACTAGTCCAGTATTAACTTGTAGGAGAAGAGAATTAAATGTTAGAGGATCATCTGGTCAGCCTCTAGCATTTACTGAAATTAAAATAGTGAATAATGATAAAAAAAAGATTCTGAAGTTCAGAGAAGTCGGAAAAATTCTTGTTAGGGGCCCGCAAGTAATGAAAGGTTATCTTAATAATGAAATAGCTACAAAAGGTGTTTTATCCAAGGATGGTTGGTTTGATACTGGTGATTTAGGTTTTCTAATACCAAATGGTTCTCTCTTTATAACAGGAAGAGCAAAGGATACAATAGTGCTATCAAGTGGTGAAAATATAGAACCGAAGCCGCTAGAGACTGAAATCCTTAGTTCTGAATTTATAAATCAGATTCAACTAGTAGGACAAGATAAGAAATGTTTAACAGCCCTTGTAGTTCCTAATGTCGAATTGGTTAAAAGCAAGTTTTTGGAAGAAGACCTTTCAAAATTAAACCTGAATAAGAAAATTGGTACATTTTTCAAAGCACAAATTAATAATTTGCTTAAAAGTCGATTAGGAGCAAGATCAGAAGAACAAATATTAGATTGTTATTTTGTTGATGCCTTTACTCTAGAAAATGGGTTGTTAACACAAACTCTTAAACAAAAAAGAAAAGAAATAGAAAAAAAGTATTCATTACAAATAGAAAATATGTATGAAAACAAATTTAGTAAGAAAATTTAATTTGTTCTATCTATATTGAAAAGGTAATTTAATTTTTTATGGAAACAAAAAACTCAATATCTATAAAGCGCTCAATAGCTATTAAAGCTGTAGTTACACCAACTTGGAAGGAAGATGCTGAAAAAGAATTAAGTAAAGCAATTTCAAACATTGATCAGCAATTATCGCAACTGGAGCAAGAGGGTCAGCAAATAGTAAATAATATTAGATCCCAATCGGTTAATCCTCTAGATCCAAGGGTTCAAGAACAGGTTAGCCAGGTGCAACAACAAGTAGCAGCAAAACGAAATGAAATTGAAGAACAAAAAAGAAATCTTCTTCAACAACAGAGTCAAGTTCGCGAATTGAAAATGGACGAAATTGTTGATCAAGGGCAAGTGGATAGTTTCTGTGATGTCACTGTGGGAGACAATCTTATTGAAAAAATGCAAGTATCGATTACGGTTAAGGATGGAGTTATTCAATCTATAGATAATAAATAAAGAGAAGATTTAGTATTTTTGATAAATAATAGTAAATCTTAATTTCGAAAAGTTTTAAATTCTAATCGATTTAAATTATTACTTTCTTAAGTTTTAAGAGTTCCCACTGTGAACATGATTTCGTATAATTGAAACAAGAGTTTAAAGGGTTCTTAACCATAAAAACTTTAGGAAGTTTGGTAGAAATCCCTTGAAACTTATGCAATAACGATTTTCTTATGTCTCACGAAATATTCATGCCTGCCTTGAGTTCTACTATGACGGAGGGCAAGATTGTGGAATGGTTGAAAAATCCAGGAGATAAAGTTGAAAGAGGTGAATCCGTCTTGGTTGTTGAATCTGACAAGGCAGATATGGATGTTGAATCTTTTCAAGATGGATATCTTGCGGCTGTTTTAATGCCTGCTGGCAGCACTGCACCAGTAGGAGAGACTATCGGCCTTATTGTAGAAAATGAGGATGAGATAGCTTCTGTTCAAGAACAAAATAAAGGAAATCAACCCGAAGTTTCTAGTTCGGATCAACTTGAATTGGTAAGTAATAAAACTGAAGAAAAACCTGAAGTTCAAAGTGAAATTGTTGAAAAACAAGAAAAAGAAGTTGTATTAATGAGTGAAAAGGCAGCCCCATCTTTCAGTAGAGATCAAATAAATGCTGCTACGAGTAATGTTTCTTCGAGGGTGATTGCATCTCCCAGAGCTAAAAAACTTGCCTCTCAAATGGGTGTTGATTTAGCAAAGGTTCATGGATCCGGACCTCACGGAAGGATTCAAGCCGATGATATTTTAAAAGCTAATGGCCAACCAGTCTCTATACCATGGATAGGTGAAGGTGGTTCTCCTGCAAGTGTACCTGGTGCAAATTTGGGAGTTGAAAGTAAACCAGAAACTTCAGGAAATAGTTTTGGTAATCCCGGAGAAACAGTTCAATTTAATACTCTTCAAAAAGCGGTAAATAAAAATATGGAATCTAGTTTAGATGTGCCATGTTTTAGGGTAGGTTATTCCATTAACACAGATAAATTAGATAATTTCTACAAAAAAGTAAAACAGAACGGAGTTACTATGACTGCTTTACTAGTAAAGGCAGTTGCAAAGACACTAAAGAAACATCCTCAAGTTAACTCAAGGTTTTCAGAAAATGGAATTTCTTATCCCGAAAATATAAATATTGCTGTTGCTGTTGCGATGGAAGATGGTGGACTAATAACTCCAGTTTTAAAAGAACCATGCAATACTGATTTATTTGAATTGTCTAGGGAATGGAAAGATCTCGTAAAAAGATCAAGATCAAAACAATTAGAACCTGATGAATACTCAACAGGAACCTTCACTTTATCTAACCTTGGGATGTTTGGAGTTGATAGATTTGACGCAATTCTTCCTCCAGGTACCGGTGCTATTTTAGCCATAGCATCATCGAAACCAACCGTTGTTGCTAATAGTGATGGTTCAATATCTGTTAAAAAAATAATGCAAGTAAATCTTACAGCTGATCACAGAGTGATCTATGGAGCCGATGGTGCTTCATTCTTGAAAGACTTGGCTAACCTGATTGAAAATGAGCCAGAGACACTTGTATCTTAAATTTAATTGATTTCTCAAACTAATATAGAAGAAAGAGATTATAGTCTTGAATCTTATGATTATTTACTTGATCCTTCATTAATTGCTAGTAAACCTTCTGCAATTAGGCATGAATCAAGATTGATGATAGTTAGAAATAGTGTTTTAGAAGAAAACTGCTTAACTAATAAATTTACCAAGAATCTTTTAGATGAATTTAGAGAAGGCGATCTTGTAGTTGTAAATAATACTAAAGTAATGAAGGCAAGGTTAAAGGTTGAATTAGAAAATGGGACGTTAGTCGAATTATTAGTCTTAGAAAGATCCCATGAATGTGTTTGGTTATGCTTGGCAAAGCCAGCGAAAAAGTTAAAAATAAA
Source organism: uncultured Prochlorococcus sp. (assembly GCA_902621675.1). Taxonomy (GTDB): domain Bacteria; phylum Cyanobacteriota; class Cyanobacteriia; order PCC-6307; family Cyanobiaceae; genus Prochlorococcus_A. The sequence goes on from CACNMX010000004.1 coordinate 15,644, forward strand.
TAGAAAAATAATATTAAAATCTCCTTCTGCACAAGAAATTAATTTGATGGTTGATGGGGTTGATGAAGAAACAGGAGGGAGATTTATTAAATTTCCTGAAAATATAACTGATCTCAATTCAATGAATGATCTTCTTGATAAATACGGGAAAATCCCTCTCCCACCTTATATAAAAAATACCGAAGAAGAATCTTTTCATGAGAATAGTTATCAAACTGAGTACGCAACTAATCCAGGGGCCGTTGCTGCGCCAACTGCTGGTTTACACTTAAGCAAAAGTCTTATTTCCAATCTAAAAAAAAAAGGAGTAATAATTTTACCGATAACTTTGCATGTGGGATATGGAACATTCAAACCAATTGATCAAGAAGATCTAAGTAACTTAAAACTTCATAAAGAATGGGTAAGTGTTAATAAGGAGGTAGTGGAGGAAATAAAAAGAATAAAGAAAACAGATAGAAAAATAATTGCTATTGGTACAACTAGCGTAAGAGCTCTTGAAAGTTGTTATTCTCACGAAATTAATGACTTTATTCCAATAGCTAAATACGTAGATTTAGTAATTAAGCCAGGTTATGAATTTAAGGTAGTTGATGGATTATTAACTAATTTTCATCTCCCTAAAAGTTCATTATTACTTTTAGTAAGTGCAATGATTGGTAGAGAAAGATTATTAGATCTGTATAAAAAAGCCATAAAAGAAAAATTTAGATTCTTCTCTTATGGCGATGCGATGTATATTTCACCAGATTCACTACTGGAGAAAAAATAGATTTAGGCTTTGACTGGTTCTTGAATGATTCCGCTTGGAACTTCAGTAAACATAATTGATGATAAATACCTCTCTGCTAAATCAGGTAGAACAACTACAATTGTCTTCCCAGCATATTCATCTTGTTCAGCTAATCTAACAGCGGCAGCAGCGGCAGCCCCACAAGATATTCCTACTAATAGACCCTCCTCTTTAGCTAACCTAAGAGCCATCTCAATTGATTCGTCATTTGTTACTTGTTCGACCTTATCAACAATTGATAAGTCAAGGTTCTTAGGAATAAATCCTGCTCCAATTCCTTGGATTTTATGTGGTCCGGATTTAACCTCTTCTCCATTCATTGTCTGTGTAATAACAGGACTGTGTGATGGTTCTACAGCTACAGAAGTAATATTCTTACCCTTCTCTTGCTTAATGTATCTTGAAACTCCTGTAATTGTGCCGCCAGTTCCAACCCCTGCAACTAGGACATCAATTTCACCATCGCAATCATCCCAGATTTCTGGCCCAGTAGTTTTGAAATGAATTTCAGGGTTTGCTGGATTATCAAATTGACCTGGCATGAAATATTGAGAAGGATTACTTTCTGCAATTTCTTTAGCCTTAGCTATTGCTCCAGGCATACCTTTAGATGCCTCTGTTAAAACAATTTCAGCACCCAACACTGCCATAACCCTTCTTCTTTCAATTGACATGGATTCTGGCATTGTAAGGATTAGTTTATAACCTCTTGCTGAAGCAGTAAAAGCTAGAGCTATGCCTGTATTTCCAGAAGTTGGCTCAACAATAGTTTTGTCTTTTGTAAGTTTCCCACTTTTCTCGGCATCCCAGATCATGTTTGCGCCGATCCTACATTTGACACTATAAGCGGGGTTTCTACCTTCAATTTTTGCAAGTACTGTAGCTTTCGCGTTTTTAGTAACTGATTTTAATTTTACTAATGGAGTGTTTCCAATAGCAAAACTGTTGTCCTCATAAATTTTTGCCATTTATATATTGAGAAAATATATATTAATACTAACTATTATTCAGAAAAATAGTATATGAGTTTCTATACGGTAAATACTAGGAATTTAGAAATTATTTAGTGCTTCAGAAAAGGTTTTCCATAATTGATCTTGGTCTTCTAATCCAACTGATACTCTAATAAGGTGCGAGGGTATACCAAAACTTTCAGCCCAATCCAACTCGTCATAATGAGCTAGTAAAACATAAGGACAAACTAGAGTAAATTTTGTACCTAAACTAGGTCCTTTAGATACTTTTAGAGAATCATAAAATTTTTTAGCTTTGTTCAATCCTCCATTTAATTCAAATGATAATAAGCAGCCGTATCCCCCATTAGAAGTAAGTAAAGAATTAAAATTTGGACAATTTTCAGGATGGAAAATATTTTTAATCTCGCTATGAGTCTCTAATCTTTTTTTTAATTCTAAACATGCTTTATTTTGTTCAAAAACTCTTTGATTTACATCTCTACTAACTTTCTCTAGATAAACTATATCTCCATCGGAAAGTATTGGAATATTAATCTCGTTTAATGCATTTCTAAACTGATCAATCCATTTGCTTTTTGGATTTAGTATTAATGAACCGGCAAGAATATCACCACTACCTGAAAAAATTTTTGTAAGTGAAGTAAAAACTATATCTGCATGTTCTATGGAATTTATATTTAAATTCGAACCAATTGTATCGTCAACAATTAACGGAATATTTAGCTTTTTTGCAATTTTTGAAATTTTTTTAATGTTTACACATTTGAGCATTGGATTACTTGGAAGTTCAATAATTAATGCTGATGGATTTATTCTTTTGATTTCTAATTCAATATCCGCGCAATTTTCTTCTGTAATTAACTTTGCTCCGTGAAAGATTTTCATTGGTAATTTAAGTACATCTACATATGGAAAACCAACTTGGAGTGTTGGTTTAGCTGGAAATAATTTATATATGATTTCTAATGATGTATGCAATGCAGACATTCCAGATGAAGTTAAGTGAATATCATTAGAGTCAATTTTTGTAGATTTAGAAATTCTATTTTTTATTATTTGAGAACAATCATTTACGTAAGATTTTGGAGGGCAATCTTCAAGACCTAGTTCTATAGAGGCAGCTCTTGAAGATAGACCAAGACCAGTATGTTGCCAAAAATATTTTGCATAAATACTTCCTTCTTTTTCAGTTATTAAGAAAGCTAAATTATTTCTTTTTTCTATTAACGAGAATTGTTCAGAAGTATTTCTATCAATGTATTTTTTAGCTTTAAAAGCTATTCTTTCATTCGGATATGGCCAGATACTTTTATTGTTGTAGTGATTTTGTTTTTTTACTTTTTCGCATAATCTTTTCACTATGGGGTTTAGCCCGAATCGTGGGTAAATGGACTTCAATAAATTTATGCATTCTTGATCTTTTTCCTCGTAATTTATTACATCATTCCAAGTTGGTAATGCTACAGAAACAGCATGAATACTATCAGGAATTGCATATCCCAACTCTAAATTTTTCCATATAGGTTTTTTAAGTAAATCTCTCAATTTCAGAATTTATTTAAAGCAAATAAAATGTCCGAGATTAAATCGTCTGTATCTTCACATCCAATTGATAATCTGACAAGAGCATCATCTATCCCTAGTAGATTTTTTGTTTTGTCATCAACAGAAGCATGAGTCATCGTTGCAGGGTGACAAATTAAACTTTCAACTCCTCCAAGGCTTTCTGCTAGAGAGAAATATTTGAGAGATTTGCAAAATTTAAAAGTATCCTCTTTATTTAAGTTTAATTTTAGGGTGATCATTGAACCTCCAGATTTCATTTGCGATTTTGCTAAATTAAATTGCGGATGTTCTTGATTAAAAGGGTAAATTACTTTACTAATAATTTTATGATTACCTAATTCTTCAGAAATAAATTCTGCACTTTTAGTTTGTTGTTCGATTCTTAAAGGAAGAGTTTTTACTCCTCTCGTAATGAGCCAACTATCAAAAGGAGATGGTTGAAGCCCTAGAGCTTTTTGAGAGAAAAGCATCTTACTATTCCATTCCTCATTATTTGTAAGTACTGCTCCGCCAAGTGCGTCACTATGTCCATTAATGAATTTTGTGGTGCTTACAAGCGATAGTGTTGCACCAAGGTCCAATGGTTTTTGAATAAGAGCTGTAGAAAATGTGTTGTCTACAACTACTGGTATTTCGAGTTTATTCGCTTCATCACAAATCGCCTTAATATCGAGTACCTTCAAAAGTGGATTAGTTGGACTTTCTAGCCATATCAAGTTTGGCTCGAAGTTTGAAATCTTTTTGACGTTATTTTCGTTTGTAAAATCTGTGTATAAAACTTCTAGTCCAAATTTCTTGAAAACTTTTTCGAACATCCTCACTGTACAACCATAGAGATTTGACTCGCAGAGTATCTTGTCACCTGATTTCAGTGTTGATGAAATTGCAGTTACCGCGCTAATTCCAGATCCAAAAACTGTACAGTATTTAGATTCTTCTATTGATTTAAGGATGTTTTCTAGAATTCTAAAGTTTGGATTGCCTGATCTTGTGTAGTCGAAATTATCTTTATTTCCATGTTTGAAAGTAGATGTAGAAAAAATAGGAGGCATAACGCATCCAGTTTCTTCTGCAAATGTTTTCCCATGGTGAATAGATAAGGTCTTAACACCTGGCTTTTCTATATTATTTTCCTTATTTCCCATTATTTTTAAAAATAAGAATTAAATTAAATCTCTCTTTTTTTTTAAAGAGAGATTTAATAATCCAAAGAAAAGTAGTATTAAACTTTTCTTGAATAATATTCAACAACTAGTAGTTCGTTTATTTCAAGAGCCACCCACTCTCTATCGCATTTCCCATTTATTTTTCCCGTTAATTTAGGCTTGTCTAAATCAAGATGAGGTGGGACATTTGCTAAGCCAGGGAATTCTATATTACCTTCTACAAGTTTTTTGCTTGCTTTGTTTTCTTTAATTCCGATTACATCGCCTGATTTGCATTGATAACCAGCAATATCAAGAACCTTTCCATTAACGGTTACATGGCCATGATTTACTAATTGTCTTGAGCCTGGAATGGTACCTCCAAAACCTAATCTAAAACAAACATTATCAAGTCTGTTTTCTAAAAGTCTTAGTAGGTTAGTACCTGTAGATCCTTCTTGAGCTCTAGCTTTTTTCACATAGCGTACTAGTTGTTTTTCAGAAACTCCATAATTAAACCTAAGTTTCTGCTTTTCTTCTAGACGAATTGCATATTCTGATCGCTTGCGACGGGCTTGGCCGTGCTGACCTGGAGGATTAGACTTCTTTGAAGCTTTCCTGGTGAGACCTGGTAGTTCTCCCAAGCGACGCGTAACCCTTAATCTGGGGCCGCGGTATCTTGACATAATTTTAAATTAAATAGAAAATTGCAATAAATTGGATAATTGATTAAATTCAATTAAACTAATTACTACTGGAAATATTATTTTACATCATTAAAGTGTTCAAAACTATTAATAAATCAATTACTTCTATACTTCTTTTATTGATTTCGTTTTATCAAAAGTGGTTTTCTCCTTTTTTTGGACCAAGATGCAGATTTATTCCAAGTTGCAGCTCTTATGGATATGAGGCAATAACTAGACATGGTCCTTGGAAGGGAGGGTGGTTAACTTTAAAAAGATTAAGCAGATGTCATCCTTTAACTCCCTGTGGATGTGACCCTGTGCCTGACTAAATGAATGAAAATATTTATTTTTGTTAGGCAGGGATGTTGCCTTTGTGATTCATTAAAAAACAAACTGGCAAAAATAAATCTTAATGAGTTATTCCCTAATCTAGAGGAGCTTGAAGAAATTGATATTGATAGGGTCGATTTATATAAAGATAAATATAAAAGATATGATTATGAAGTACCTGTTATTGCAGTTGAAAGAATTAGGTCCGAGGAGATCATAGAATTGCCTCGCATTTCTCCAAGATTAAAAGATGATCAATTAAAGAATTGGTTTCAAAAAAATATTAGTACCATTCTGGAGAAATAATTTTTTTATATGAGATCTATAAAATTATTTAAACTTTTAGATTTGGTAGGAATTATTCCTTCGTTAAATCTTATCGATCAAGAAATCAATAATATTTCTTTTAACTCTAAAGAAGTACAAAAAGGAACTTTATTTTTAGGAATGCCTGGTTTAAATGTTGATGGAGGAAAATTTTGCATTGAGGCAATTGAAAATGGCGCGGAGGCTGCCATTATTGGGTCTGCTGCAAAAGAGAAAATTGGATCTATTGATCGAGAAAGGATTTTGGTTATTGAGGATAATTTAGATTATATTTTTGGTCAAATTGTCGCTGAGTTTTGGAATAGGCCTTCAAGAAAACTTAAACTTATTGGTGTTACTGGTACAAATGGAAAAACGACAATTACTTTCTTATTGGAATATCTTTTAAAAAAATCAGGGAAAAAGACTGCATTATTTGGGACCTTATTTAATAGATGGCCTGGCTTCTCAGAAGTGGCTTCTCATACAACTGATTTCGCCGATAAACTTCAAAAGAAATTAAATGCTGCTGTTGAGGCAGAATCTGAATTCGCGATATTAGAGGTAAGTTCTCATTCTATTGCTCAAAAGAGGATATCAGGTTGCGAATTTGAGGGGGCTATTTTTACTAATTTAACTCAAGATCATCTTGATTATCACTCAGATATGGAATCTTATTTTCAAACAAAAAGAAAATTGTTTTTCCCACCTTATTTAATAGAAAAGGATGGAATTTCTGTATTAAATCACGATGACCCTTGGATATCTAAATTATCGTCTGATATTGAAAAAAGATCTTCATTAGTGTCTACAAAGATTACTAAAAGTGAATTTGAAAATGATGATTTTTTTTTCGTAACAGATAAAAAATTTACTGAAAATGGCTCAACCTGCATTTTTCATACACCCAAGGAAAAAATTCAACTTTTTGTTCCACTTGTTGGTGAATTTAATTTAATGAATGCGATTCAAGCAATAACAATTTTGTATAAACTTAATTTTTCTTTAAAAGATCTATCAAAGTTAATACGATCTTTCCCGGGCGCTCCTGGGCGAATGGAGAAAATAGAAATTGATAATGATGACGTTGCAAGATCACTTCCAACAGTAATTGTTGATTATGCCCACACGCCTGATGGATTGAAAAAAGTTTTGCAATCAATTAAAAAACTTTGTAAGGGGAAACTTATTACTGTTTTTGGCTGTGGCGGAGATCGAGATCTTGGTAAAAGGCCTTTAATGGGATCAATAGCTGAAGAGTTTTCTGATCAACTTTTTATAACTTCAGATAATCCAAGATCAGAAGAACCCCAAAAGATAGTAAATGATATTTTGATGGGTATAAAAAAAAGAGAAAAAATAACAATTGAAATTGATAGATTTAAAGCAATAAATGAATCTATTAAATTTGCCAATAAAAAAGATATTGTTTTAATTGCAGGAAAAGGACATGAAGACTACCAAATTCTCAATGATAAAGTTATTAATTTTGATGATAGAAAAATAGCTTATAAATTATTAAAAGAAAAAAATAAATCTCAATAAAATTTCCTAATCAAATAAGAAAGATCTTTACGCAAATCACAAGAAAAGTTTCTTAGAATTAATGGAGTTATTTTTAAAAAAATGAAAGGCTTAGCCTTAGTTGTAGGGGCAGGTGGAATTGGAACACAACTAGCTAGAGATCTGAATGATAGTGAAAAAGATTTAGATGTTGTTTTGTGTGGAAGAAAAAGTGAATTTAATCCTTTTTGGGAATTAGATATAGAGGATTCTCAATCCCTTTTGCAGTTAAAAAATAAAATATCAAATCATCCTTCAAAATTAAGGCTAGTTGTTAATGCTACAGGTAGACTTCATACTGATTCTCTTCAACCAGAAAAAAGATTACAACATCTTGATAAAAAAAATATGATGGAAAGTTTTTCAATAAATGCCTTTTCTCCTATTTTATTAGCGAAAGCGATTGAAGAATTTATACCAAAAGATGTTGAGTTTAATTTTGCAACTATAAGTGCAAGAGTTGGTAGCATTGGAGATAATCAAACTGGAGGATGGTATTCATATAGAGCTGCAAAATCTGCGCAAAATCAGTTTTTTAAATCTTTAAGTATTGAATGGGCTAGACGTTTCCCAAAGGCTACTATCACATTGCTTCATCCAGGAACAGTAGATACTGATTTGTCTAGACCTTTTCATAAATTTGTTCCGGAACATAAATTATTTAGTAAAGAAAAATCTTCCCAATTCTTGATCAATATTATTAAAAATCAATCACCAGAATCTACAGGAAAATTTATTGCATGGGACAGCTCGGAGATACCTTGGTAAACTAAATTTTTTATCAAAAGATCTTTAAGTCAAATTTTTTATTTCTCTAGCAAGTAAATCAATCTCAGCTTCTGTAGTCATTTGATGTATGCATGCTCTAAACCATTTTGGATCTTCTAAAACTCTAATCCAAATTTTCTTTTCTCCAAGTTTCTTCACAAATTCATCCTTATCTTCAATATTTTCGATATTAAAACTAACAATCCCATTTAAATATTTTTTTTCTAAAACTAATTCAACACCCTTTAATTGATTTAATTCATCCCAAAGTTTTCCACTTAATTTTTTGATATTTTTGTTTTTTTCTTTTTCATGGCAGTCTTTATCCAAAAGATCTATAGAATTACGAAGCCCTGCAAGTAAAGGAATGCAAGATGTAGCTACTTCAAACTTTCTTGCATCATCATGAAAAAGATTATCTGAAGGCTCATAAATGCCTTGTTCTTTTTTTAATGATTTCCAACCAATTATTGTTGGATCTGTTTCATGAATAAATCTATCTGAGACATAAATGGCTCCAAGTCCTTCTGGTCCACATGCCCATTTATGAGAAGTTATTGAATATAAATCAGAATAAAAAACTTCTTTTTCAATATTTATGTGCCCAAAGGTTTGAGCACCATCAACAAGTAAATAAGAATCTTCTCGATTATTTTTTAATTCGATAGAAATTTGTTTTAAAGGAATTTTGTATCCAAAATTCCATAAGATATGAGAAATAATTAGGATCTTAGTTTTACGATTTAGATTTTTCAAAATCTCTAAAATTATATTTTCGTCGTTTAGATTTTTAATTTTTTGGATTGGCAAAATTTTGAATATTAATTTATTTCTTCTGCAAAATTCTCGACTTGCAGCTACTACTCCAGGATGTTCACAGTCACTTATTAACAGCTCTTCTCCCTCTTCTACTTTTATTCCCCAAAAGGGCAAAATCATACCGGAAGAGATGTTTTCGGTAAGAGCTACATTCTTTGAATTGACACCTAATTTTTGTGCAATGATTCTTTTTGTGGTCAATATTTCTTTATAAATAAAAGGCCACATATCATTAGTAAATGGTCCTAAATCTTGGATAATTTCCCAAGTTTTAACAATTGCTTCTAGAGAAGATTTTGGTAATGGTCCTTGACCACCATAGTTAAAATAATACTTATTTTTTAATGCGGGTATTTGATCTCTTAGATTATTTCTCATGGAAATTTATATTTTAAACTCTTGAATTTTTTAAATATTGCCTACTAAAGTTACTGTTCTAAATTCAATATCCTCAATTACCTTCCAAGGTTCAGCACTTCTTTCTGCAAATTCTAAATTTTTAAATCCTAGTTCTTTAAAATCACTTATAAAGTCTGGTTCATACCATGCTCCACTAATACATCCTGTCCATAGATCATGATCATTTTGCAATCTTAAAGGTACTTTTTTGTTAGAGACAATATCGCTAATTGCAATTCTTCCATTATCGTTTAAAACCCTTTTTATATTTCTTAGAAGGTTATTTCTAGATTCTGGACTTACCAAGTTTAAAACGCAATTACTTAAAATAATATCGACTGATTTGTCGGCGATTAATGGATTTAAATCTTCATCTAATTCATCAAGTTTTTCAATTGATCCTTCAAGAAATTCTGTATTGTTAAAACCTATATTTTTTGTAACTTCTTTAGAGGCTGACCTTGATAAAGAAAGCATTTCAGGATTCTGATCAACTCCAATAACTTTCCCTTCTTTTCCAACAATTTGGGCACAAATAAAAGCATTTTTGCCGCTACCACTTCCAAGGTCTAAGACTATATCATTTTTTTGAACATATTTTGTTGGATCACCACATCCATAGTCTCTTTCTATAACCTCTTGAGGAATTGCTTCAAGTAAAACGGGATTAAAACCAACTGGTGTACAAAGACAACTTTCTTTTTCTTGTGCCGCTGAACCATATCTTTCTTGAATCGCATCTTTATGATCGAATTGATTGGATGCTTTATTAGGTGTGTTTGTATTACAGCAACTTTCAGACATATTTTTTAAAGGACTCTTGATAAATATAGCCAAAAAAAAAAGCCCCTGAAAAAGGGGCTTTTAATTTGTTTAATTAAATTATTTAGTGTAGTTAACACCTCTGTAATTTAATTCTGCTTTTTCATTACTTGAAGAAGCGTCATCCATTCTGTTGGTGTATACGTTTCTTCTGTAGGTAAGTTCAACAAGTTGCTTTTTAGCAGCTTCTTTGTTTTGAACGTAGTTTTTACCTCTGTAAGTTAAAGTAGTCATGTTTCGATGTGACAACACGGCCATCCCCCGTTCCATGGTATGACTCGAACTGCGCCCTTAAATGAGGGTGAACGAAAAAGTAGCGATTGCTACAAAATAATTATAAACGCATTTTCCACTGCATGTCTAGCTTTTACAAATAGAAACGAAGATTTAATATTTTTTTAATTATTATCTTAGGTAAATATTTTTATAAATAGTCTCTAAAAAGGTTTATGTTTATATTTGGTTTAATCTTCATGTAACTATTTATTTATGACAGGTTTTTTATATTTCTTAGGAAATACTTTAAGGTGGCCAGTGTTAAAGCCAAAAGAATTTTTTTCACTACATGCTTATTTTTCAATTATTTATTTGATAACTTTTACTTTGAGTAAATATGATGTAAGCCAATCAAATTTAGTTTTTACTTTAGGAATTCTTGCACCTCTTTTAATCGCTATTGGTCAAGGACTTCCAATTGATTGCCTTGATATGGAATCATCTTTGTTGAAGGAATTAAAAACTAAATAATATATATATTTCAGTTAAAAATTTTTATAAAACCTGGACAACTTCGCTTATTTCAGGAATCATTTCTTTTAACTTTCTTTCAATACCCATTTTGAGAGTCATAGTGCTACTTGGGCAACTACCACATGCTCCTTGAAGTCTGACTTTGACAATTGGACCATCTATTTCTGCAATCTCAACATTACCTCCATCAGAAATTAAAAAAGGTCTTAGCTCGTCAAGGACTTTTTCTACATTTTCGTTTGTCAGAGAGAGTGTTTCAGTACTCATAATTTTGGATTAACTTTATAATAAGCCTAGAAAGAAATCTGATTAATTGCAAAAAAGATAATTTTCTGTTGTGACTTCATCTAAAAATCCCACTAATGACAATAGCTACTTTGATGCAGTCTTAGTAGGAGCAGGGATAATGAGTAGTACTTTAGCCCTCCTAATTTCAGAAGTTTTACCAGATATAAAATTTCTTATTATAGAAAAATTAAATGCTCCAGGAAGTGAAAGTACTGGTGCTTTTAATAATGCAGGTACAGGTCATGCGGCTAATTGTGAATTAAACTATACCCCTTTAGATGAAAAAGGAAATCTAAAAATAGATAAAGCGCTCTCAATAAATCGTTCTTTTGAAACATCCATGTCATTATGGGCCTCATTGTATGAAGCAGGGAAGATTGATATTAACAAGTTTCTAAAATTTATTCCTCATATTAGCTTTGTTTCTGGTCAAGATAATATTTCTTTTTTAAAAAAAAGATTTCAGAAAATGTCCGAAAATCCTGAATTTATCGATATGGAATTTTCTACATCTTTTGATGAAATTTCATCATGGGCTCCTCTAATAACAAAAGATAGAAATCCATCTACTCAAATTGCTGCTACCAGAATAGGTAGAGGAACTGATATTAATTTTGAGGCTTTAACTAAAGAGTATTTGTCATTAGTTTCCTTAAACAAAAATGTTGAAATTAGATACAAAACAGAATTAGTAGATTTAAAGAAAATTGATAAAAAACAATGGGAACTAGAAATCAGTTCTGAAGGTAGAAAAACTTCAATTATAACTGGCTACGTGTTTCTGGGTGCTGGTGGAAAAACAATTAATTATTTACAAAAATCAAAAATTCCAGAAGCAAAAAGTTATGGTGGATTTCCTGTTAGTGGGAAATGGCTTATTTGCGAGAAAAAAGATCTAACAGAAAAACATAACTCAAAAGTTTATGGTAAAGCTGATATTGGATCGCCACCAATGTCTGTGCCTCATTTAGACACCAGATGGATTGATAATAAAAAACTTCTTTTATATGGACCTTTTGCTGGATTTACAACGAAATTTCTAAAACAAAGTTCATACTTTGACTTATTTAGTTCAATTAAAAAGAATAATATTTTTTCTATGTTAGACGTTGGTTTCAAGAACAACGATTTAATTAATTACCTAATATCACAATCATTAAAGAACCATAACTCAAGAGTTGAGAATTTAAAGAATATGATGCCATCAGCTAATCCTTCTGATTGGTATTTAAAGAATGCTGGTCAAAGAGTCCAAATAATTAAAAAAACTGAAGGTGGCGGTTCTTTGAAATTTGGAACTGAGATTGTAAATTCTTCTGATGGATCATTATCTGCTTTGTTGGGAGCCTCTCCGGGAGCAAGTACTGCGGTTTCAATTATGGTTGAGGTTTTAGAAAAATCTGTTTTATTTTTAAACGATAAGCATAATCTTAAGAAAAAAATAAATGACTTAATTTATCCAGAACTATCAGTTTCTGAAAATTACAGTACCTTCATAAAAGAAATTAAAAAAAGAAATAATTCCATTTTTGGTTTCCATCCATAATTCTAATTAGCTAGTATTAATCAAGATGTAATAAGAGGAGAATTTTTCTTTCTATATGACTGATATATCGGTTTCAAAAATTAGAAATTTCTGCATAATCGCTCATATTGACCATGGTAAATCTACCCTTGCAGATAGGTTGCTTCAAGATACTGGTACTGTGCAGCAAAGGGATATGCAAGAACAATTTTTGGACAGTATGGATCTTGAAAGAGAGAGAGGAATTACTATCAAGTTACAGGCCGCTAGGATGAAATATAAAGCTGACGATTCCCAAGAATATGTTTTGAACTTAATAGATACTCCAGGGCATGTTGATTTCTCTTATGAGGTTAGTAGATCTCTTCAAGCTTGTGAAGGCGCTTTACTCGTTGTTGATGCAAGTCAAGGAGTAGAAGCTCAAACCTTAGCTAATGTGTATCTTGCATTAGAAAATAATCTTGAAATTATTCCGGTCTTAAATAAAGTTGATTTACCAGGGGCTGATGCTGAAAAAATAAAACAAGAAATAGAGGAAATTATTGGACTTGATACATCTAATGCAATAAATTGTTCAGCAAAAACTGGAGTTGGTATTAAAGATATTTTGGAAGCAATCGTAAGAAGAGTTCCTCCTCCTCAAGATGAAATTAAACTACCTACAAAGGCACTGATCTTTGATTCTTATTATGATCCGTACAGGGGAGTTATTGTTTATTTCAGGGTGATATCTGGGTCTCTAAATAAGAGAGAAAAAATATTATTAATGGCAAGTAAGAAAAATTATGAACTAGATGAGATAGGAATAATGGCGCCTGATCAGCAGCAAGTTGATGAATTACATGCAGGAGAAGTTGGTTATTTAGCTGCTTCTATAAAATCAGTTGCTGATGCGAGAGTGGGAGATACGATTACTCTTTTAAATTCACCTGCAAATGATCCTTTGCCTGGATATAAGACAGCAAATCCTATGGTTTTTTGTGGCTTATTCCCGACTGATGCTGATCAATTTCCAGATTTAAGAGTATCACTAGAAAAATTACAATTATCTGATGCGGCTTTAAAATATGAGCCCGAAACCAGTAGCGCAATGGGATTCGGATTTAGGTGCGGATTCCTAGGACTTCTTCATATGGAGATTGTTCAAGAAAGATTAGAAAGAGAATATGACTTGGATCTAATCGTAACGGCACCATCAGTTATTTATAAAGTTAATTTAAATCAGCAGGAACACATCTTTATTGATAATCCTTCTACAATTCCTGATCCACAACTTAGAGAATCAATAGAAGAGCCTTATGTGAAAATGGAAATTTATGCTCCCAATGAATTTAATGGAACATTAATGGGTTTATGTCAGGAAAGAAGGGGAGTATTTATAGATATGAAATACATAACAACAGATCGAGTTACCTTGATTTATGAAATTCCATTAGCAGAAGTTGTTACAGATTTCTTTGATCAAATGAAAAGTAGAACCCAAGGCTATGCATCAATGGAATATCATTTGATTGGCTATAGAAAAAATGACCTTGTTAGATTAGATGTTCTAATAAATTCAGAAAGAGCAGATCCATTAACTTCTATTGTTCATAAAGATAAGGCTTATGGAATTGGCAGAAGTTTAGTTGAAAAATTAAAAGAACTTATTCCAAAACAACAATTTAAAATACCTATTCAAGCATCAATCGGTAGCAGGATTATTGCAAGTGAAAGCATAAGTGCTTTGCGAAAAGATGTTTTATCTAAATGTTATGGCGGGGATATTTCTAGGAAAAAGAAACTTTTAAAGAAACAAGCCAAAGGTAAAAAGAGGATGAAGGCAATGGGTAAAGTTGAAGTCCCTCAAGAAGCTTTTATGGCAGTCTTGAAATTAAACCAGTAATTTCTTTTAATTTAAAATTTATAGCTATTTATTTTTAAAAGAATTGGGTATATTTCATTTATATCTTAAAAAAAGATTTTGAATATTAACTCATTTAATAGTGTCGGCGCAAATATCAGAAAAGCTGGATTTTTAATTGTACTTTTTTATCTTCTTGTTGTTTTAATAATGAAATTTTTAGAGGCCAATAATTTTTTTGGCTATTCATTTTCAATGTTAAGCAATGATATCTTTGCCCCTCCTTCTCTTAATCATTTTTGTGGCACAGATAGATTAGGAAGAGATGTTTGCTTAAGAACTTTGCAAGGATCATCATTAGCGATAGAAGTTGTATTCTTAGCTATTCTTTTTTCATTAAGTTTGGGTTTACCATTGGGATTATTAAGTGGATATTTTGGTGGTTTTTTTGATAAATGCTTATCACTAATAATGGATACTATTTTTTCAATACCTGTAATTTTACTTTCAGTTGTTGTGGCTTTTGTATTGGGTAAGGGTATCCTTAACGCGGCTTTGGCATTGTGTATTGTTTACTCTCCTCAATATTTTAGATTAATCAGAAATCAGACAATATTGGTTAAATCCGAAACTTATGTGGAGGCAGCTCAAGTTGCAGGAGCTGATGTTAAAAAAATTATTTTTAAATATATTCTCCCAAATGTAATAACACCATTGCCTATTCTGCTGACCCTAAATGCTGCAGATGCTGTTTTGGTATTAGGAAGTTTAGGATTTTTAGGCCTTGGCGTTCCTGCAGATGTCCCAGAGTGGGGAAGTGATTTAAATCTGGCTCTTGCCGCTTTACCTACAGGTATCTGGTGGACGGCTTTGTTCCCAGGTTTGGCAATGTTTTTTTTAGTTTTAGGTCTTTCTTTTATAGGAGAGGACCTTGAAGAAATTTTTGATAGTCAAAATTCTGAATAAATTTAGTTATCTGTAACAGGATCAAGTTCTCCTTGATCATTCAACTTTGGATATTCTTTAGCTGATTTTTTATACACCGCAGCTAATTCTGGGTAACACCATTCAAAAAGTGTTTTTTGATATTCATCCATATTTAACCCTTCTCCATTAGCGGGCAATATACCTTTATTTTTTCTTTGGCGAACAGCTTCAAATAATAATATAGAAGCAGCAACTGAAACATTCAGAGATTGAACCATACCTCTCATAGGAATAAAAATTGATTGATCAACCATTGATATAAGTTCATTACTTAGTCCCCATTTTTCTGCTCCTAAAACAAAACATGTATTTTGAGAATAATCAAAATTTCTATAATCTACTGATTCACTATTAAGAGTCGTTCCATATAATTTAAAGCCCTTATTCTTTAAATCAGATATTGCAGTGATAGTGTTTTGATGATTATTCAGTTTTACCCATTTTTGACTTCCTTGAGCGGTACTATTAAAAGTCTTAACGGCATTCGTTTTGCTAATAAAATTTGCTTCGAAAACTCCTGCCGCATCACATGTCCTTAATATCGCAGATAAATTATGTGGTTTATTTACATCCTCAACTAAAACAGTCAAGTTTTTCATTCTGCAATTTAAAACATTTTTGATTCGTTCAAATCTTCTCGGCAAAATTGACATTTATAATTTTTTCACACTTTTAAATTATATTCAAAAAATATTGATTACCTATTAAATCTCTTGGTTTATAATATTTTGGTAGTTTAAATTAACTCAATGGCATACATAGAATGGGACTATACATTAATAACAAGTATGGTAGAAAAACAAGGATGGGATTTACCTGATCGTGAATCGGAAGAATGGAATAAATTTAACGATGAATTAGG
Source organism: uncultured Prochlorococcus sp. (assembly GCA_902621675.1). Taxonomy (GTDB): domain Bacteria; phylum Cyanobacteriota; class Cyanobacteriia; order PCC-6307; family Cyanobiaceae; genus Prochlorococcus_A. The sequence goes on from CACNMX010000004.1 coordinate 32,076, forward strand.
AGAAAAAATGCGAGGTGTTGGACTTATTTTTGAAAAATATTGTAAATTTACTCCTGACGTAGGAGAAGGAGTTCATCTTCTAGATGACTGATCATAAATAGTTTTAAACCATTGATGTATCCCTTAATCAATGGCTTATTAATTAATAAGATAATATAATTTCACTTAATTAGAACTGGCAATTATTAAGGCTTTATAAAGCTTGTACTCTAAAAAAGATTTTTTATTCCACAAAAAAGTTATTTAATTTCTATATTTGAGTAAAAATATGAAAAATAAATTAACCTTTTTATTCGATGGTGGTTGTCCACTTTGTTTGAGAGAAACAAATTTTCTTAAAAAAAGAGATACCTTAAATCAAATTGCATTTATAGATATTAATAGTAAAGACTATGATCAAAGTCTTTTTAATGACATCTCATATTCAGAAGCTATGTCAAACCTGCATGGGATTATTGAAAATGGTGAAATTATTAGGGGACTAGATGTACTTGCATATTCTTATGAATTAGTTGGTTTAGGTTGGGTTTATTATCCCTTGAAGATTAAGCTCTTTTCCCCATTATTGAGATTGGTTTACAGATATTGGGCAAAATATAGACTTCAAATTACAGGTAGATCCGATATTGAAAAACTTTGTACCTCACAATGTGAACAATGAATATGGAAAGTATCGATATAGACAGAATAATAGAAATGTGTTGGGAAGATAGAACACCCTTTGAAGCTATCGAGTATCAATTTGGTTTAAAAGAGGAAGATGCGATAAAAATTATGCGTCAAAATCTTAAACCCAAATCTTTCAAAGTCTGGAGAAAGAGAGTTTCGGGAAGAAATACAAAACATATGGCCCTTAAAGATTCAACTAGATTTAAATCTACTCATAAAAGAAAATTATAAATTTTGAAAAATCTTTCTACTAAAACTTGTCCTGTTTGCAATAGGCCATTTGAGTGGCGTAAAAAATGGAAAAACTGTTGGGATGATGTTATCTACTGTTCAAAAAGATGCAGTAACAGGAAGTCGCAAAGATGAAACAAATATCAATAATTTTCCCCAATCAACTTTTTAGAGAAAGCCCAATCTTAAAAATAAATTGTGAAGTTTTGCTTTTGGAAGACTCATTATTTTTTGGAAATGATAAATTTCATAAATTAATTAACCATAAAAATAAGTTAGTTTTTCATAGAGCATCTATGCTCGCTTATAAAAATTATTTAGAAATATCTGGCTTTAAAGTTTTATATATCGAAAACAAGAATAATGTTTCTACAGTTGATCACTTATCGGAAATTATTAAAAATAAATATCAGAAAATAAATCTCATTGACCCTCATGATTTTTTAATAATGAAGAGGATTAATAATTTTGTTGAAAGTAATAATTTAGCTTTAAATATTTTGCCTTCTCCTATGTTTATGAGCAGTGAAGATTTAAAAGATTTATTTGCATCAAATACAAAAAAACCTCTTATGGGGAGATTTTATGAGAATCAAAGAAAGAGCCAAAAGATATTAGTTAATCCTGATGATACACCTGAAGGTGGTAAATGGAGTTTCGATGAAATGAACAGAAAAAAATTACCAAAAAAAATAAATATACCCGATACACCTAAATTACAAAAAAATAAATTTGTAGTTAATGCAGAAAGGTCATTAGCCAATTTTGATATTGAGTTTATTGGAGAAAGTAACAACTTTTTATATCCAACTAATTTTGAAGAGGCAGATGCATGGTTAAATGATTTTTTTAAACATAGATTTTTCTTATTTGGAGATTATGAGGATGCTATTTCTAAAGAAAATTCTTTTTTATGGCACAGTTTACTTTCTCCTCTTTTAAATAGCGGCTTATTAACCCCAGATGTAGTAGTAAATAAAGCATTACTTTTTGCAAAAAATAATAATGTTCCTATTAACTCTTTAGAGGGTTTTATTCGTCAAATTATTGGATGGAGAGAATTTATTTGCCTCGTCTATAAAAAGTACGGAACAAAGATGCGAAATAGTAATTTTTGGAATTTTGAAGATAAGCCAATTCCAAAATCTTTTTATCAAGGAAATACAGGAATTGAACCAGTAGACGTTGTTATAAGAAATATTATTAAATTTGGTTATTGTCATCATATTGAGCGGCTAATGATTGTTGGCAACTTTATGCTTCTATGTAGAATTCACCCCAACCAAGTTTATAAATGGTTTATGGAAATGTTTATTGATTCCTATGATTGGGTTATGGTCCCAAATGTTTACGGAATGAGTCAGTTTAGTGATGGAGGTATCTTTTCAACAAAGCCATATATATCAAGCTCTAATTATGTAAAGAAAATGTCTAATTTCAAAAGTGGCCCATGGTGTGAAATATGGGATGGCTTATTTTGGAAATTTATTAAAGATAATGAAAGCTTTTTTAGAAAGCAATATCGTCTGGCAATGTTAACGAGAAATCTCGATAAAATGTCAGAGGATAAATTAAATAATCACTTAAAAACGGCCGATAAATTTTTAAGAGATATTCAATAAATTAAGAGTAATAACCTACAGTTGTCTTTGAAAAATTAAAAGAATATTATGTTACGAAGAAATATTAATTACGGATGTTAACTTAGAAAAAATTAGATTTATCTAATGGAAATTGGAACACTTTTTTTAAAAAGTAATTCGACGGGAATTATCACTTTTTCTGAATTAGATTGGATAACTACCCATCAATCTAATTTCACTAGGCTGGAGGAATCGATAGCAATTAAATTAGGCAGAATGCTTGATGCAGGATCTATCAATATTGGTTGCCGTTTGAAATCCTGAATAAGTTTTTATTTTAATAATGAAGTATCAAAAAGAGAAAAAAATATTTTTTCGGGAAAGAATCCATTCTTTAAATATCTTTCTTTTTTTAGGATTTAATCTTTCACTTATTTCTATCTTAGGTTTTATTTGGTTTAATTCTGCAATTGAAAAAGTAGTTTAAATTTTTGAATTTTTTGTATATTAAAGTTATATTTAAAAAATTAATTATATTTTGAGCATAGGATATTTACAAAGAAAGGCAGCTTGGGAAATTTTATTAAAAGTTAGTTCTGGTGATTTTTCTGATCATGCTCTTGAAAAGGTTTTAAAAAATTATCAATTTAATCCTCTTGATATAGCTTTTATTACGGAATTATCTTTTGGATGCATAAGGTATAGAAAATTTCTTGATCTTTGGACGGATCATACATCAAAAATTACTCATAAAAAGCAGCCTCCAAAGTTAAGATGGCTTCTACATATAGGTTTGTATCAACTATTGAAAATGGATAAAATTCCATTTCCTGCTGCTATTTCTACCACTGTAGAAGTAGCTAAAAAAACAGATTTAAATGCTTTAGCGGGAACTGTTAATGCGATATTGAGAAATGCATCAAGAAAATTAGAACAAAAAATCTTTCCAGAATTATCTTCTGATAGAAAAGAAAGAATTTCATATCTTGAATCATTTCCATTATGGCTTGTGAAGGATCTTTGTAAATGGGTCGGCAATAGCGAGGGTGAAAATATCATTAAGGCATTTAATAAAAAACCATCAATTGATTTGAGAATTAACCAATTAAAAACTAATTTAGATAACTTTTTGAGAGTACTTCATGAAAATAATATTGATGCTGAAATTATTAATGATTTACATAATGGAATTACTTTAAAATCTAATCCAAGATCTATAAAAAATTTACCAGGGTATAGTGATGGACTTTGGACAATTCAAGATAGATCTTCTCAGTGGATAGCACCTCTTTTAAATCCAAAAGAAGGTGAAAAGATTTTAGATGCTTGTGCAGCTCCAGGAAGTAAGTCTACTCACCTTGCAGAATTAACAAATGATAGTGCTGAAATCATTGCGGTAGATAGATCAGCAAAAAGATTGAAAATACTGCAATCAAATTTAGAAAGGTTAAATTTGAAATCTGTTAATACCCTTAAGGCTGATGCTACGAGTTTGATTGAATTAAATCCTAAGTTTATATCTTATTTTGATAAGATTTTATTAGATGCTCCATGCTCAGGCATTGGAACCCTTTCCAGGAATCCAGATTCTAGATGGTCTTTAAGTAAAGAAAAAATAAAATCTTTAACTTTATTACAGGAAAAACTTTTGGAGAGCATTTTCCCTCTTTTGAAAAAAGATGGCACTTTAGTTTATTCAACTTGTACTATTTGTCCCGACGAAAATAATCTATTAATTGAAAGATTTATTGAAAAAAACAAAACTTTAAAATTGGTTAGCCAAAAGCAAATTTTACCTAGCTTGGATTATCCTGGTGATGGATTTTATTCTGCAATAATTTCTTATAAATCTTAAAAATATAATTTATTTTTTAATTGGAATTTTATAAATTTCAGATATGAACTTCTTCCATAAATAAGCTGCGTTCCCACTAGATAATTCAGATTCCTTATTATTGTCGTAACCTATCCAGACCCCTGTTGTAAGGTTATCAATGGAACCAATAAACCAGAGATCTTTATTTCCATCAGATGTTCCTGTTTTCCCAAAAATTTTCTTTCCTTTTATAGAGGCTGCTTTTGAAGTTCCTTCTTTTACAGATTTTTCAAGAAGTTTATTTATTTTCTTGTTTATTTTTAAATCTAATATTTTCTTGGAAATAGATTTATTTTCCCAAATGGGTTGTTTTTTAAATGATTCTATTTTTTCTATGATTTCAGGGCTTTGAATCTTCCCATTATTGTTTATTGCAGAATATGCATTTGTGATGTTTAAAAGATTATCTCCGTAGGCGCCAATAGCTAATGATGGGAATTCCTCAAACTCTTGCTCGTAACCTAATCCAAATGAATTCGCTAAATTAATAATATTTTTTAAGCCGATTTTTTTTGTTATTGATATTGGAACGATATTTGATGAACTTTTAAATGATTCAATCAAAGATATTGGACCTTTATAGTCTTCTGAAAAATTTTTTGGGCAATAACTTTCCCAGCATCTTGGTAAGTCTTCAAATTTATCACTTAATTTTATTCCTTCTATTAATGCAGCAGCATAAGGGATTATTTTAAAAGTAGAACCTAAAGGTCTTACAGATGAAATCACTCTATTGTATTCATTAATTGATGGATTTTTGCTGGTTATCATTGTCCTAATTAGTCCTGTGTTTGATTCGATAGATAACAGAGCAAATTCAAGTTCTTTAGGCCCTGCGTATCTTGATATTTTTTGACCTTTTTCTTGCCAATCTTTGTTGATAGAAGATTTAATTCTTAAAAACTTATAATCATTTTTACTTCCAATTATTTTATCTGTTTCCTGTAGAATAAAGTTTATCAGTAATTTATCATCTAAAAAATTATCAGCTGTTTGATAATGTAACTTTATTTTTTCTTTAATAGCCTTATTCTTATTTGCAAGAGAAATATATCCATCAACATACATTGATTCAAGAACTTTATTTCTATTTTTAATAGCAAGTTCTAAATTTAGATAAGGTGAATAAATTGATGGAGCTGGAGCTAATCCTGCAATTAATGCGATCTCTGATAATGTCAATTCTTCTATAAATTTTCCAAAATAAACTTGGGCAGCCTCGTCTACACCGTATGCTCCTGATCCTAGATAAATATTATTTAAATATAATTTTAAAATTTGATTTTTGTTATATCTAAATTCAAGTATGAATGATATAAATATTTCTTTGATTTTTCTTTGAAAATTTAAATCATTATTTAGAAAAAGTAATCTAGCAACTTGTTGTGTAATCGTACTTCCTCCCTCTTTAACATAACCACTTCTAATATTTTGAATAAGAGCACGTGAAATACTTTTTAAATCTATTCCATTATGTTTATAAAATCTTTTATCCTCAGAAGATATAAAAGAATGTTTAAGAAAAAATGGAATTTTATGATGGCTATTATCTATTTCAAATTTGCGGCTTAATTTGCTTAGTATCTTATTATCAGAAGATGATATTACGTAAGAATATTTGGTTTCCCGAGACTTTTTATTTTTAGAAACGTCGAATTTTAAGGTATTAAATATTAGATTAAAAAAATAAAAAGATATTCCAGAAAAAATTAATATTGGAATTATTAAAACAAAAGATTTGAATTTAATCTTTTGCACCTTAAGCAACTAAAAAACTATGTCCTATCGCTAAAGCTGTGACTAGCATCCCAGTTATAAGGAACGGTTGGGCACTTGCTTGATATTTGACATCAAACTTTAGAGGATCTCTTAGTAACCACATATCTTGAAATGTAATTTGTGGAATTACCAATAAAACTAAAATTACGGAGGCTAAATGTTGACCAATAATGACTAATACTACAACCATTGCTAATTGAAAAATATCAATCAGTCCTGCACTTATTCTACTTGCATTTTTAATTCCAAATACTACTGGTAGAGAATTTAAGCCTAGCTTTGAGTCTCCTTCAACACTTTTGAAATCATTAATAACAGCAATTCCAAGTCCTGAGAGGCTATAAGCAAGTGTTAGTATCGCGGTCACGATTGTTAATTTCCCAAACAAGGCTTGTCCTGCCCACCAAGGTAAAGCTATATAAGATGCTCCTAATGCATAATTTCCAAGCCAACCATTCTGTTTTAATTTGAGTGGTGGAGCAGAATATATATAACTAACAAAGGAACCTCCCAATGCCAAAAGTAAGACGGAGGGGAAGCTGTGCTTAGCATATAAATCTAATAGAAAAGCAACTATTAAACCCGCTATAAGTAATACCCAGATTTGTATTTTTACATCTTTAATTGAAATCTTACCAGAAGGAATTGGTCTATTTGGTTCATTAATTGCATCAATTTCTTTATCAAAAAAATCATTTATGGTTTGGGTATAACCAGCCAGAAGCGGTCCACTCATCAACATACATGCTAATGAAGCTAGAACATTACTAAATGTCCACTCAAAATTCCCACTTGCAGCTGCTCCACAAATAACTCCCCATATCAAAGGGATCCACGTTATGGGTTTCATTAACTGTATACGGAGTTTCCATATACTTGATGTTTCAGAGGCACCCTTAATTCCTAATAGTTGTTTTGGATCATTCACTTTACTTTTTAACCTTTCTCAATTTCTTCTGGGAAAAACCAATTTTGCTCACCATTCTGAAATTTTGCGGTGATCCCAATACTTCTACCGTCTGTCATTTTATAGCCTGTTATTAACGCTTTAGGATTCGAGGATATTTGATCGATTAATTTAGCTGGTAGTCTATCTTTTACTTTGTTAATGTTAATTTTGATTTTACTACCGATTTTAGGTAATAATTTTGTTTCAGCCATAAGAGGTAAAATGGAAGCTATTATGCAAGATTAACAGCATTTGGACAATTTTTACTAAAATGGTAGCTCTTCGTTTAATTCCTTGTTTAGATGTCGCCCATGGCAGAGTGGTTAAAGGTGTAAATTTTGTTAACTTGAAAGACTCAGGTGATCCTGTTGAATTGGCTTGTAGGTATTCTGATGAGGGCGCAGATGAATTAGTATTCTTAGATATTAGAGCTAGTGTAGAAAATAGAAATACATTAGTTGACCTTGTCTCTAGGACCGCAAAATCCGTAAAAATTCCATTTACAGTAGGTGGAGGAATAGATTCTGTTTCTTCAATTAATAATCTTTTAAGAGCTGGAGCGGACAAAGTGAGTTTGAATTCTTCTGCTGTTAGAAATCCAGGTTTAATTTCTAAAAGTTCCAGAGAATTTGGTAATCAATGTATTGTGATAGCAATTGATGCTAAAAGAAAAGTTAATAAGATTGATGAATGGGAGGTATATGTTAAAGGAGGGAGAGAAAATACTGGAATAGATGTATTAAGTTGGGCAAAGAAAGTTGAGGAGTTAGGCGCAGGGGAAATTTTGCTTACTTCAATGGATGGTGATGGCACGCAGAATGGATATGATTTAAATCTGACTGAATCTGTTACGAATATTGTTAATATCCCAGTGATTGCTTCTGGAGGAGCAGGTTGTTTAGAAGATATCTATGATGTTTTCAATGAAGGCAAGGCATCTGCGGCACTTTTAGCATCACTACTTCATGATAAGAAACTTTCTTTAAGAGAAATAAAGACTTTCCTTTTCGAAAAAAAACTTCCAATTAGACCATATGAATAAAAAATTTAATTTGATACCAAAAAAAATAAGTTAAAAATTTAAAAATGAAATTCACAAAAACTATCGAAGTCAAAAATATATTTAATAAAATTTCTTATAAATATGACTTTTTAAATAATCTATTAAGTTTTGGGCTGCACAAATTATGGAAAAGGAAATTAGTTAATTTATTGGAACCTTTAAATGGTGAAGATTGGGCAGATTTATGCTGTGGAAGTGGCGATTTAGCATTCTTAATTTCTGAGAGAGTTAGTCCAAGGGGTTCAATTACTGGGATTGACAGTGCAGAAGATATTTTAAATATTGCAAAAAAAAAATCAGAGCTTAAAAAAAATAAATTTATTAAGTGGGAAATTAAAGATGTATTAGAAATTAATGATTATTCAAAAAATTTTGATGGGATTTGCATGTCATATGGACTTAGAAACTTGAATAATGTTGAGGGAGGAATAAAAAAAGTTTTTGATCTTTTGAAGGATAATGGAAGGGCAGGATTTTTGGATTTTAATCACTCAACAAGAAATTCTTTATCCAATATTTTTCAGAAAATTTATTTGAGATTAATTGTAGTAACTATTTCGCGGATTTTTAATTTAGGCCCAGAGTACGCATATATTGAAAAAAGTATTAGTAATTTTCCAAAGAAAAATGTGCTTATAAATATTGCTAAGGAAGTTGGATTTAAAAAAGCTGAATATAGGACTATTTGTGGGGGGCAAATGGGAATACTAATTTTAATTAAATAAAGAATTTAGTTTTTTATTTTTCTCCAACAAAAAGAACATTTACCCCATCTTTTGATTTCGCCCTCAGGAGTAGGGGAATTACAAAGAGTACAAATGCACATATTATTTTGATTGATTCTACTTGGATGCTTTGCCCAAACTATCTTTGCATTAGTAGCTTTGATATTTTTATTTTTAATTTCATAATTTTGTATTATTTTTATTTCATTCAAATTTATTCCAATTTTCTCGATTCTCTCTTTTAATTTATGCTTGTTATAGATTAAAGCTTGACGCCACTGTGGATGATTTACTGCAATAGTAAGTATTTTTTTTTCAATATTTAATGGTTTACATTCTTGAAATAGTTCAAAGCCGATTAAGTTCTTCCAGTTTTCGTTGATTTTAGTAAGTTTATCTAAGTCTCCGCAGGATTTTTTGAAATTATCAAGGCAATTTTTTAATCGATGTGGATTTCTTCTATTCACTATTGGCAAATACTTTTTATCCAATTTGTAAAATTTACTTATTAAGACTAAAGTTAATCTAATCTTTTAAAAGATGCTCGTTGTTTTAATAAAAAATTTGTGAAAGTTATTGGACCTGCAGCTAAGACAGTTTTTTATTTAAAAAAAATTCAGGGTCAATATCCAACCTGGACACTTCATTACAAAATAAAATGTAAAAGTACCGAAAATGAGCTAACAAACTTGCTCGAATATTTTGAAATAAAGAAAAACCAGCCAGTAGCGATAATCGCAAGAGAGCAGTTCTCAGGGGTTGGCCAAAATTCAAAAACTTGGGTTTCTCCAAAAGGCGGGATTTGGTTAAGTGCAGCTTACCCAATATTTTCAAAGGAATTTGAATATCAAATATTTAATTTGTCTTTAGGAATTAAGTTATGTGAAATGCTTAGACAAGAGAATATAAATGTTTGTTTGAAATGGCCAAATGATATTTTTTTTGGTTCAAAAAAGTTGATTGGATTTTTACCAAGGGTTATAACAAGAGGCAAAAAAATTATCTATGCAAGATTAGGACTTGGCATGAATGTTTTAAATTACACCCCATCAGAAGGTATTTCATTATCAAAAATACTTCAAACTAAGAATATTAATGAACATTATTGGACAGCCAAAGTTCTTAAAGCTTTTCATGATTCAATTGAATGTAACAAGAAAAAAGAATATGTGATTAAATCTGCAAATAAGTTTATTAATAAAAGTTTTTTACCTAGTGGTTATTGTCCTGATTCATGGAAAATTAAAGATATTGATTCAAATGGTAATTTAAGAATTGAAAATGAAACTCAACTGATGTTAATTAGAAGGTTTTGAATTTAATTAACTTTTAATTCAACTATTCTTCCATCCTTAAATTTGGCTATTTTTTTTGCGCGATTTGCAACTTCATCTTCATGCGTAACTAAAACTATAGTTATTCCAGATTCATGCAGTTTGTCAAAAAGATCTAATACATCTTCAGTGGTTTTTGAGTCTAGTGCTCCAGTAGGTTCGTCGGCTAACAAAATTGCAGGGTTATTAATAATAGCCCTCGCAATAGCAACTCGTTGTTGTTGACCCCCTGATAATTGGTTTGGGCGATTATTCATCCTTTCTGAAAGACCAACTTTTTTTAAGGCATTCTTACCTCGCTCTAATCTTTGCTCAGGCTCAATACCAGCATAAATCATTGGCAAAGTTACGTTTTCAAGTGCAGTTGCGTCTGAAAGAAGATGAAATTGTTGAAAAACGAAGCCTAATTTTTGGTTACGTATTTCCGCGAGCTCATCATCAGATAAATTCTCAACAGGAATACCATTTAATTTATAAATACCTTCAGATGGTCTATCTAAACATCCAATAATATTCATTGCTGTACTTTTACCTGAGCCACTTGCTCCCATTACAGCTAAATAATCACCTTTATAAATTTCTAAATTTATGCTGTCTAAGGCTTTGACAGTTAAATCCTCTTTACCATATGTTTTAGATATATTTTCTAAACTTGCAACTTTCTTAGACATTTATTGAGGAATTCTTCTAGGAAATATTGTTTGCTATAGCAATAATATCTTGTAAGAAAGGAGTTTCTGAAACTGCTGTATTGGCTAATTTAAAAAGAGGATTAGATAGTATTCCTCCAAGAGCAGTTACTGCCACGCAAGTATAAAGTGCAATTCTCAAGGGAGGTAATCCTACAATTCCCCAATTAATTTCTGGATATGATTTGACTATTTCAGAAGCTTCCTGTGGTTCTTTCACTACCATCATTTTTATCACTGAAATGTAGTAATAAATAGATATAACTGAAGTTACTAATCCAACAATTACTAGTAGATATTGATGATTTGCCCAACCTGCAAAGAACAAGTATATCTTTCCAAAAAATCCCAACATTGGAGGTAACCCTCCAAGAGATAGAAGACAAAGGCTTAAGCCTAATGTAATGAGAGGATCTTTTTGGTAAAGTCCCGAGTAATCAAGAATTCTGTCGGAACCAGTTCTTAGTGAGAAAAGTATTACACAAGAGAATGCACCCAAATTCATAAATAAATATGCAGCCAAATATAAAACAGCAGCTGATAAACCATCTTGTGTGCCAGATACTATTCCAATCATTACAAATCCTGCTTGTCCAATAGAACTGTAAGCTAGCATCCTTTTCATTGAGGTTTGAGCTAGAGCTACAACATTTCCTAGAGCCATGCTCAATATTGCCAAAATGGTAAATAAAAGTTTCCATTCTTCGTCAAAAGAAGAGAAAGTTGTGCTTAATATTCTTATTGCAAATGCAAAGCCCGCTGTTTTTGAACCAACAGATAAAAAAGCTACTACAGGTGTAGGTGAACCTTCATATACATCAGGAGTCCATTGATGAAAGGGAACAGCAGCAATTTTAAAGGCAACTGTTGATAAGACAAATACAAGAGCTAGTGAAGTAATAAAGGATGGCTTATTGATAATTTCTAAACCTATAGTCGTTAAGTTTGTTGAACCACTTAATCCATAAAGAAAAGAGGATCCATACAAATAAACCGCAGCAGCAGCTGATCCAACAAGGAGGTATTTTAAGGCCGCTTCTGAACTTCTTGGATCTCTCTTGAGGTAACCAGAAAGTAAGTAACTTGCTACGGATAAAGTTTCAAGAGATATAAATACACTAATAAGGTCAGTAGATCCACACAAAAGCATTGCTCCAAGGGTGGCCGAAAGAACTATCGCAGCAAACTCGCCAATTGGGCTACCACTTTGTTCTGTATACCGCCAACTTATAAGTAAAGAAATTAAGGTTGATAAAGAAATTATTGCTCTAAATGCGATTGCCAAATTATCTGAATTAAAGGACCCAAGGAATGCGCTTTCTACAGGATTACTCCATTGCAATGCCAAACTAACGAGAGAGCTGCCAATTGATAAATAGCAAATTATTGGTGCCCATTTTGATGCAGTTTTTTCTCCAGCTAAATCTACAAGAAGTGTTCCAACAATACCTAATAAAATAAAAGCCTCTGGAATAATGGCTTGAGCATTTAAATTAATTGTAAAGATTTCGTTGGGCACTTTATTAAATTGGATTAAATTAGATGTTTGATTGTAAGGGTCTAAGAGTTAATCTTAACTTGATTATAATTTGTGGGTATGATTTTTGAAATTTTCAGAAGAAAATACTTGAAAAAGCTTCAAATAATCATAATATGCCCTAACAGAACAAAAACACCAATTTTTGAAATAAACCTTGGATCACACACTTGTTATTGTTGAAAGTCCCACCAAAGCAAAAACTATAAGAAAGTTTTTGCCTCCTAATTATGAAGTTCTCGCTTCAATGGGACATGTAAGAGATCTTCCAAAAGGAGCTGCTGAAATACCTGCTGCGGTTAAAAAGGAAAAATGGTCAAGGATAGGAGTTAATACAACAGAAGATTTTGAACCACTTTATATAGTTCCAAAAGATAAAAAAAAGGTTGTTAAAGAGTTAAAAGATGCATTGAAAGGTGCGAACCAGCTATTACTGGCAACTGATGAAGATAGAGAGGGAGAGAGTATTAGCTGGCATCTCTTGCAAATACTTAAGCCTAAAATACCAACTAAGAGAATGGTTTTTCATGAAATCACAAAAAAGGCAATTAATAAAGCTTTAGACCAAACAAGAGAAATTGATATGGAACTTGTTCAGGCTCAAGAAACAAGAAGAATCTTGGACAGGCTTTTTGGATATGAATTATCTCCTTTACTTTGGAAGAAGGTGGCCCCCAGATTATCTGCTGGTCGTGTCCAATCAGTTTCTGTAAGACTTCTTGTTAGGAGAGAGAGAGAGAGAAGATCCTTTAAAAAAGCTAGTTACTGGGGGATTAAAGCTTCCCTAGTAAAAGATAATATTACTTTCGAAACTAAATTATTCAGTTTAAACGGTCAAAGAATTTCTAACGGTTCCGATTTCGACGAACAAACCGGTAAATTAAAAGAAGGAAACAAATCTTTAATAATTGGAGAAGAACAAGTAAATAATTTATTGAAGACTTTTTCCTCAGAGGATTGGTTAGTCTCAAAAATCGAAAAAAAGCCATCCACTCGTAAGCCAGTTCCTCCATTTACAACTAGCACATTACAACAAGAAGCAAATAGGAAGCTTCGTTTGTCTGCAAGAGAAACAATGAGATGTGCACAAGGTCTATATGAGAGAGGTTTCATAACATATATGAGAACTGATTCAGTTCATCTCTCCGAACAAGCCACAAGAGCTGCTAGAGAATGTGTCAGTTCTATGTATGGAAAAGAATATTTATCTAACTCACCAAGACAATTTAATTCAACTGCAAGAAATGCTCAAGAAGCACACGAAGCTATTAGGCCGGCAGGTGAGGTATTTAAAACTCCAAAGGAAACTAACCTAACTGGTAGAGACTTATCACTTTACGATTTAATTTGGAAAAGAACTGTAGCTAGTCAAATGGCGGAAGCTAGGTTAACAATGATTAATGCTGAAATTAGGGTAGGGGATGGATTATTTAAATCGAGCGGGAAAAGTATTGATTTCGCAGGATTCTTCAGAGCTTATGTCGAGGGAAGTGATGACCCAAGTTCATCCCTTGAACAACAAGAAATTATTCTCCCAAACTTAACAACTGGAACATGTCTTGAAGTTACTAATAAGGAATCTACTTTTCATGAAACTAAACCTCCTGCAAGATATACAGAGGCTGCATTAGTTAAAGTTCTTGAAAAAGAAGGGATTGGGAGACCTTCTACCTATGCCAGCATTATTGGGACCATAGTTGATAGAGGTTATGCGAATATATCTTCCAATACTTTGGCTCCAACGTTTACAGCTTTTGCTGTAACTGCTCTATTAGAAGAACATTTTCCTGATCTGGTTGATACTACTTTTACTGCAAAAATGGAATCTTCATTGGATGAAATATCTTCAGGTAATCTTGAGTGGCTACCATACCTCGAAACTTTTTATAAAGGTAAAAATGGTTTGGAGGTAAAAGTTCAGAAAACAGAAGGTGATATTGATGGTAAAGCTTATAGACAAGTTGATTTCGAAGACCTTCCTTGCGTAGTCAGAATAGGCTCTAACGGACCTTGGCTAGAGGGTACAAAAATTGATGAATCTGGTAATGAAATTCAGGCTAAAGGTAATCTTCCAATGGACATTACTCCTGGAGATTTAGACTTAAAACAAGTTGATCAAATCTTAAGTGGCCCATCAGATCTTGGCACTGATCCAAAAACTGGGGAAAAAGTCTTTTTAAGATTTGGCCCTTATGGACCTTACGTTCAATTGGGAAATAATGATCAAGATAAAGCTAAACCAAGAAGAGCTTCATTACCCAAAGAGTTGAAAACTGATGATCTAACTCTAGATGAGGCTCTTGTACTTTTAAGTTTGCCTAGATTGTTAGGAGTTCATCCTGAAGGAGGAGTTGTTGAGGCTGATAGAGGAAGATTTGGCCCGTATATCAAATGGATTAAAAATGAAAATGAATCTGAAAACAGATCCTTAAAGAAAGAGGATGATGTTTTTACAGTTGATATAGAACGAGCATTAGAAATTCTTGCGATGCCAAAAATGGGTAGAGGTGGGCAAGAGGTACTTAAAGACTTTGGAAAACCGAAAGAATTTAAAGAAAAAATTCAAATATTAAATGGAAGATATGGCGTCTATTTAAAATGTGGGAAAACTAATGTTTCGATTGCCAAAGATACTGACATAGAGAAATTCACCATAGATGATGCGGTATCTCTTTTAGAAGAAAAACTAAAAGATAAAAAAGGTGCAATTTTAAAAAAAACAAAAGTAAGTAATAAAAAAACTTTAAGGAAAAAGAAAAGTTAGAAAAATATGATTTTAAAAAAAAAAGAATTTTTTTTATTAATTTTTTTAATTTTCTTGCAATCATGCTCTGGAGGGAGGATTGGAAATTTTCTTGAAAGTAGTTTTAATGATTTAGAAAAAACGAGCAAAAATGAAGATTTACAAAATAACTTATTAAATAAAAACGATATAAATTTAGAAAAAGAAAAAAAGAAATTTGATGATAAAAAAAATAAAAAAATTAAAAAAGTAGAAAAGCTAAAAAATGTTCCAGAAAATAAAAACGATATAAATTTAGAAAAAGAAAAAAAGAAATTTGATGATAAAAAAAATAAAAAAATTAAAAAAGTAGAAAAGCTAAAAAATGTTCCAGAAAATAAAAACGATATAAATTTAGAAAAAGAAAAAAAGAAATTTGATGATAAAAAAAATAAAAAAATTAAAAAAGTAGAAAAGCTAAAAAATGTTCCAGAAAATAAAAACGATATAAATTTAGAAAAAGAAAAAAAGAAATTTGATGATAAAAAAAATAAAAAAATTAAGAATTTTTCAAAAAAAAGAAAAATTGAGCTTCAATCTTACAAAATAATTTTTATCTTAAAAGATGTAGATCCAAAAGACCCTACTGAAGAGTTAAGTTCCATATTAAGTAATTCTGATGTAAATTTTGAAATAGAAAAGATTGAACGTATCTTAGATTCAAAAAATAAAAGTATGAATAAAAATTAATTAAAAATATCCAACAAAAAATGAAAATAACAACAAAAACTGAAGCATTAAATATTGTCGAGACCTCTTATTTAGCATCTCTTTCGTCTTTATTATGGGTTGCATTATATTATTTGCCAATTGGAGGCGCTTTATTAAGATTGATTTTACCCCTCCCAATGATAATGTTGCACTTGAGAAGAGGAACTAAAACTGCATTGGAAGGACTCTTAATACAATTTCTACTTTTATTCATAATTATGGGTCCTGTTAGAGGAACTTTATTTTTATTTCCTTATGGGATCTTGGCTTTTTGGTTGGGCTGGTGTTGGTTTAGAGAAAAAAGTTGGAGATTTAGTGTAACTGTAGGAGTTTTTATTGGAACCCTTGGCTTTTTCGTACGAGTAATTGCATTATCTACGTTGGTCGGTGATAATCTTTGGGTCTTAATTACTAGAGCAAGTTATGGTCTACTAGAAAAATTCATTGGATTATTAAATTTACCTTTTTCTCCCTCAATTTTAAGTATCCAATTAGGTGCAATTTTTTTAATAATTTTTCAAGAAATAGTTTATGTCTTAACGGTACATGTAGTTGCATATTCTCTGTTTCCAAGATTTAAATTAAATATCCCAGATCCCCCAAGATTATTAAATGGCTTAGTTGATTTAAATAATTGAAAAAAGTAAAAATGTATAGTACAGAATTAGGTATAAATTTTTTTGGAGATGAATCCAACAAAAAAAGACAATTTAATAAGATAGAAATACTAAAAAAGAATATTAAAAATTTAAAAATATTTCTTGTAATTGCAGGCACTAATACTTCTCAAATTCCAGGTATTTCTGCTGCAGGTATTAGTGCAAAATCAAGGAGAACAACTGCGCTCGCAGATGCCGAATTTTTGATTGAGGGTGTTTCAAAAGATCATAAATATAAATTGCCTCTTCTCAATGCAGGAGTAACTCCTGCCCTAATCAGTCATGTTTGTTCAAAGCTTATCAATATTTATCCAGTTATTGTTCCTCTGGGAATAGGAGCAAAGCCTTATTTTAATCATTTGGTTGTAGAAGATAGAGATATGGGCCCATCAAATTGTCTTACTACAGGTAAATCGATGACTAAAGAGAGAGTTTTAAATCTCTATGAAAAAGGTCTTGCGATAGGAAAATCCTTAAAACAATCAGTTTTAATTTCTGAATCTGTACCGGGGGGCACCACAACTGCTCAGGCAGTAATGGAAGCTTTTGGGTTGCAGGTGTCTAATTTAGTTGGGAGCAGTTTATTTAAAGCTCCAAGAGAACTGAGAAGACAAGTAGTTAAAAGAGGACTTTTCAATGCAAATTTCAAGGCTGATTTCGACTCTTTTGATGTTGTCGGGGCGGTAGGTGATCCTTTCCAAGCTTTTTCAATGGGTCTATTAATTGGTGCAAGGTTAGCAAAACAACCTGTAATATTGGCTGGCGGAAGTCAGATGTTAGCAGTCATTTTGCTTGTATTAGAATTATTAGATGAAAAAAAGAAAGATGAATTTATTGAAGATGTTTTTATTGCGACAACTGGGTGGCTTGTGAAAGATAATTCTTTAAATGATTTAGTAAATCTAATTAATGAAAAATATGATGTCAAATTATTTGGTTTAGCAAGTCCTTTAAATTTCGAATCTTCAAAATACAAAGAATTGAGGGATTATGAATTAGGTCATGTAAAAGAAGGTGTAGGTGCTGGTGGAATATCATTGCTTGCTTTCTTAGATGGATTTAAAAATGAAGAAATAGTTTCATTGTGTCAACAAAATCTGGAATTGATGAAGGGCCTAGGTCAAATTTCTTTAGAGAAGGATTGCTGAATGTTTTCAAAATTTGCAACCAGAAGAGAATTTTTAAATTGTGGTAAGCTTTCGCTTTTATTTTTCTTAAACTCTTGTAGTAATCTTTCTAATAAAGTAAAAATTGCATTACAAAATTCTTTTTATCCAGAATCTTTTAAAGATACGATTCCAAAAGATTGGAAGCAGGAAAAAATTAATTTTGAAAATATTCGGCTACAAAAAGATAGAAACACAATTTTCAATTCTGACTTTACTTTAATAAATGATGGATGGATTTCTAGTATAGATTTTGCAGAATTTGAAAAAATAAATGAATATGCACTGTTCGAAAATTTGGATAAGAGATCGATAGATTTTTTGGGAAGTTTTAATCAATATCAGAGAAGGAAATTATTTCCTATTGGCGTAGTACCCTATACAATTATCATTAAAAATAATAAAGAACTAATAAATTCAGCCAGAACTTCTTGGGATTTTCTTCTTTCTAAAAAATTAAATGGCAAAATTATCTTCCCACAAAGTCCCAGAATAATATTATCAATTGCTCAAAAAATTAATTCATCTAATTCTTTAAAAAAACTCAAAAGTCAAGCAATGTTATTTGATGATAAAAATATGCTCAATTGGTTGATAAATTCTGATGCTAGTGTCGCAATAGTTCCTTATAGTCTTTGTTCAAAATATTTAAAAATAGATCCAAGGCTTTCTTTAGTTTTCCCAAGCCAAGGCGTACCTTTGATGTGGCATTTTCTACTTAGTCGATCAAATCTAAATAATGGAATATTAATTAAATGGATTAAATCTCTAGAAAATAAATCAATAGTAGATAAATTAGTAAGCCAGGGTTGGTATCTACCATTTAATAGTGATTATTCGCAAAGTAAATATAAATCTGAAATGTTTCCCATCTCAGGACCTTCTGAGGAATGTTGGGAAAATAGTTGGTCTTTCCCTCTACTAACAAATGAACAAAAAATTAATCTTAAAAATTTCTGGAATGAGTCCTTATCCCCATAATCTTTTTGTAGGATTTTCTATTAATAAGGTATGAGTTTCTTTCAATAAATTCGGTATATCTAATTTACTAGGACACTTGGGAACACATTCATTACATTCTTGACAAAATGAGGAATTTTTTTCTTCCCACCAATGGCCAGCTTTTCCTATTAAATTGTATCTTTCTTTTGAAAATTCTAGTTGGCCATAACCAATAGATATATTTCTTAAACGAAGTATTTCTGGAATAGGAACTTCATTTGGACATGGAAGACAAGATCTACATTGTTCACATTTGGTTGAGTTTAATCTTTCACTAGCAACTTCCTCAATTTTATTCAGGGCGCTTTTTTCAAGTTTTGTAAGCTTTTCGAATGAGTTTCTAAGTTTATGAGCAAATTCGAAATCTTTTTTATTTGTCGCCCCCAATGACAAAGTCGTAATGCCTTTTGCCAACAAGAATCGATACGCTAATTCTAATGGATGAAAAGGCTTGGAGGCCTCTAACAAAAAATCACTTGGGGAATATAGTCTACCGCCTTTATCTGCAGGCGATATTGCTAATACTCCCATACCTTTTTTTATAGCTTCCTCTGCCAAATTAATTTTAGATTGATCTAAATAATGTAAATGTAGACTACAAAAACTAAAAACTTTACAATTAATTGCTTCTTTAATTAGTGAATAACTTCCGTGTGAACTAAAACCAACTTGATCAACTAGTTCTTTCTCAAGTATCCATGATATGAATTTCTTACCCTCCCCAGCTAGAACCCAATTTAGATGTTGTCTTAAGTTGAGTCCGTGAATTGCAAGATTATTAATTTTCTTGCGATTTAAATTTTCAAGAGACTTTTTAAAATTATTTTTTAAAAAGTCAAAATCACCCTTTGGTAAAACTTTGGAAGTAATCACCCAATTTTTTTCTTTTATATTCTCTTCTATTGCTAGTTTTTTTATTGATTTTCCAATAAGTGATTCAGCATCACCATATGAAGGTGCTGTTTCAATATGGTTAATTCCTACATAATATGCATTTTTTATAATGCTATACATTTTTTCGAGACTTTCAGTCGCTCGCATTGTCCCTAAAGTGAATAAGCTAACTTGAGCTCCTCTCCCAAATGATCTTTTGTGTGAATTAATACTCATCTAAATATGATCAATTTCTTGTTATTTACTCTTTAATTTATTTATAGTTGAAAATGATTTAAAGTAAATTAAAGTAAATACAAAATTTTGCAAAAATATTTTTTTTAAATCTATGTTCACAGGAATAATTCAATCAATTGGAAAACTAAAACAAGAAAAAAATATTTTAGAAATTGAAATTCTAGATAATTTTTTTGATATGGCAATAGGTGACAGCATAGCTGTTGATGGTATTTGTTTGACAGTTAAAGAGATTTTTCAAAATAAATTTACTGTTGATGTTAGCGAAGAAACATTAAAAAAAACAACTTTAGGAGTAAAGTCGAATCTGAATCAGATTGTCAATTTGGAGCCCGCTCTTAGGGTGTCTGACCGTCTAGGAGGGCATATAGTCAGTGGTCATGTTGATGGCCTTGGAATAGTTGAGAATATAGAAAAATTAGAGAAATCCTGGCTTTTATCTATTAAGTGGAAAAATAATAATTTTTCGAAATACATAGTTAACAAAGGCAGTATTTGTGTAAATGGTATAAGTCTTACAATTGCAAAATATGAGAAGGAAGGAGAAATATTTACTATTGCGATAATTCCTCATACTTGGCATAACACAAATCTGAATAAATTAAATGTCGGTGAAAGCGTAAACCTCGAGGCAGATGCACTAATTAAATATGTAGAGAAATTACTTTTATTTAATAAAAATAGCAATAATGATATAACTTCAAATACTATTTCTTCGGAGTGGCTCAAAGAAAATGGTTGGTAAAATATATTTTTTAATTTATTGGAATTAGATAAATTGTTTTTGATTCTTTTTTAAGATCGATTTTAAATTCTTGACCAGGTTCTAGACCTAATTTTTTGGTGTAGGCATGACCAATTAAAAGGTTGCCATTGCCATGAACTTTAGTTTTGAATTCTGTCTGTCTGCCTCTTGAAGCTTTATTACCATTTCTCCCCTGACGACCATTTCCTATTTTGTAACCCTTAGCTTCGATAAGCGCTCTATAAAAACTCTTTCTTAAGATTCTTCCGCTAGGACCTACGTACCCACAACATTTTGCTATCTCATCTTCAGATTTTTTACTTAATAGTTTTGTTTTTTCAAGAAGTTCTTTTCCTTCTAGCATTATCTGACAAATTTCTAATTATATATTCTTACTAAAAAGGAGAACTGTGGCAATATAAATTAATAAAAAATATATTTAATTTTTTAAATTTAGTTTTTTATAAAAGATACAAGATAATAAATAAAATAACCCAAATTCCATCTACAAAATGCCAGTACAATTCAACAGCCTCCAATGGGAAGATATTTTGACTACTTAATCTTCCCCCATTGATTCTGGATTGCCAAGCAATAATTAAAATCATTAGAGTGCCTAAAGTGACATGTAATC
This sequence comes from uncultured Prochlorococcus sp., assembly GCA_902621675.1. GTDB lineage: Bacteria > Cyanobacteriota > Cyanobacteriia > PCC-6307 > Cyanobiaceae > Prochlorococcus_A. The sequence continues at coordinate 53,341 of CACNMX010000004.1, forward strand.
CATGAAAACCAGTAAGAGCATAAAAAGTACTTGCAAATAAATTATCGGTTAATCCAAAAGGTAAATGAAAATATTCAAATAATTGACATATCAAAAATATAATTCCAAGAAAAGCAGTAAAAAATAACCATTTTTGGGAATCAGATTTTTTATCTTTTAAAAGTGCTTTGCCTGCTTTATGGAAAGTTGCACTACTAACAAGTAACAAAATTGTATTGAGTGTAGGTATTGGTAGTTCTAATTCATAAATAGCACCATCAGGTAATGGATTTACTGCCTTATAAGTTAAATAAGCAGCAAAGAATCCAGCAAAAGTCATTCCGTCCGCAATTAAGAAAGTTATAAGACCAAACATTCTGAAGTCTTCATGTGTTTCATTAACTTCAGAATTATTTTTTTGAATTTCTTTTGAGCTATCTAGTGTTGTCATATGTGTTTATTTTTGTTCAGAAATTTCTTTACCATAACCATAAGGTTCTTCAACTAATGGAGATTCTCCTTCCCAATTTTCAACTGGAGGTGGAGAAGATGTTAACCATTCAGGTGTAAGAGCATTCCAAGGGTTATCTCCAGCATCTTTTCCATTTCTCACACTAAGGAATACATTAATTAAAAAAGGAATCGTACTTATAGCCATCAAAAGAGCCCCAAGGCTACTAATTTGATTAACGAACTGGAATTGAGGATCATATTCTGCAACTCTTCTTGGCATTCCATTTAAACCAAGCCAATGCTGAGGAGCAAAGCACAAGTTAAATCCAATAAAGGTAATGATAAAGTGTAAAATTCCTAATTTTTCATTGAACATTTTCCCAGTAACTTTGGGGAACCAGTGATAAATTGAAGAGAAAATAATAAAGACAGTCCCTCCATAAACTATGTAATGAAAATGTGCTACGACGAAATAAGTATCATGTACGTGAATATCGAAAGGCACCTGTGCCAAAGCAACTCCTGTAATACCTCCAAAAACAAAATTTATAATAAATCCACAAGAGAATAACATTGCACTATTGATAGAAATTTTACCTCCCCATAATGTTGCAACCCAATTGAAAAATTTTATACCTGTCGGAACAGCAATAAATGCTGTAGCAATAGTAAAGAACAATCTCATCCAAGGGGGCGTTCCACTCGTAAACATGTGATGCGCCCAAACAACTAAACCTAAAACTACTATCCCCATTATCGAAAAAACCATTGTTGTATATCCAAAAAGTGGTTTTCTAGCATGTACAGGAAGTATTTCGCTAACTAAACCAAAGGCAGGAAGGACCATAATATATACAGCTGGATGAGAATAAAACCAAAATAAATGCTGATAAACTACTACATTGCCACCTAAAACAGGATTAAAAAAACCTGTATTAGCAATGATATCGAAGCTAAGTAGAATTAAAGTGCCTGCTAAAACAGGAGTTGACAAAACAACTAATAGACTTGTTCCAAGCATTGCCCAACAATACATTGGCAATTGCATAAGTTTTAGTCCTGGCCTCCTTAATTTGATAATGGTCGCTATAAAGTTTATGCCACCAAATATAGAACTGCCTCCAAGTAATAGAACGCTTAAAATCCAAATAATTTGCCCCGATTGAGGAGTAGTTATGCTTAATGGTGGATAAGCCGTCCATCCAGCCTGAGCAGCACCCTCAACAAAATAGCTTGCTACCAGCATCAAACCTGAAGGAGGAATTAACCAAAAAGCTACGGCATTTAATCTTGGGAATGCCATATCTCTAGCACCTACATAAAATGGAATTAAATAATTTCCAAAAGCACCATTAACTACAGGCACTATCCAAAGGAATATCATTATTGTTCCGTGTAAAGTTAAAACTTGGTTATAAACATCTCTTGGCATAAAATCAGACATTGGACTAGCCAATTCAATTCTTATAGCGCTTGCTAAGGTTCCTCCTATTAGATAGAAAAGAAAACCACAAACCAGATATTGTATCCCAATTACTTTATGATCAAGGCTAAAACTAAAGTATCTAAGCCAACCTTTAGGTTGAAGGCTTTCATTATTAGTTTTTTGTGGATCGATTGATATTGTCATAAATTTACCTCTGGTTTTTTATTTTTGTTAAACCATTCGTTGTAATCAGATTCTTCTTCAACAATTATGGAAGCTCTCATTCCTCCATGATATGGGCCACATAATTCTGCGCAAATTATCGGATATTTTCCTACTTTCGTAGGAGTGAAATTTAGAATAGTAGGTTGCCCAGGAATAATATCCTGTTTAATTCTGAACTCTGGCACCCAAAAAGCATGAATGACATCTTTGGATTCCATCTTCATTGATACTTTTTGATCAACAGGTACGTGTAGTTCTCCTGATATAAAATTGCCCTTGGGATAATTGAATAGAAATGCAAATTGCATAGCTGAAACTTCAATTGATAAATTATTTATTGCTATTTCATTATCAGAAGTTTGACTTATTCCAGCCCATATTTTTTCTGTGTTAGAACTCATCATTTCATGGCTATGATTTAGTTCTTTCATCCCTCCCATTCGATCGTAAATGTTGTAGCTATATAAACCTATTAACAAAACAATTATTGAAGGAATAATTGTCCATACAATTTCTAAGCTTAAATTTCCCTCTAAAGCTATACCATCTCCTATCTGATCATTCCTTTTCCTAAACTTAAATAAGCTATAAATAACAGCTATTGTCATTCCTATAAAAATAATTAATCCAATGATGAAAAGAATTTTAAAAAGTTCATCGTAAATTGGTGCATTAATACTTGCTTCCGCTGGGAGCAAATTTACATTAAAACCAATCCAAAAAGATATAGCAAAAACGAGTGAAATAATTAGTATTAAATAAATGTTTTTATTTAACAATTGTTCTCTAAAAATTTGTATTTATATTCTCAAGATATTCAATTTTTTTAATCCTGCATCCTTTGTTAAAAGAAAAACATTTAAATTCACAACTTCTTAAGATTTATAAAATAAAAGGCGTATTATTAATAACTTTTTAGAGTTAATTGTCAGGGAAAAAAGATTAAATTTGTAAATTATTTTTTAAATTAAACATATTAATTTTTAATTAATGTTTGTATTTTGAATCTAATTTATTATGCAAAATAATAGGTTTTATCCATTTGATTAATAACCAATTATATAAATCAAAATATCTGACAATTTTTAAAAGGTTGGGAAGTCATAGTGTATTTGCACTTATCGCACTAATCGTAATTGGAGGTGCTACGAGAGTCATGGAGGCAGGACTTGCCTGTCCAGATTGGCCATTATGCTATGGATCTTTTTTGCCTTTTAAACATATGAACCTAAGAGTATTTCTAGAGTGGTTTCATCGTCTAGATGCTTTTCTGGTTGGAATATTAATTCTTTTTAAATTTGCGCTTTCAATTATTTGGAAAAATGAAATTCCAAATTGGTTACCTAAAACTTATTCATTATTACTTTTTCTTGTTATTGTCCAAGGATCCTTTGGGGCTTTAACAGTAATAAACCTGCTTGATTCATATACTGTTACTGGCCATCTCTTAATAGCTTTTCTACTTCTCATTACAACTATTTCAATAAATCAAAATTTAGAAAATTACGATATTGAAAAGCCATTAATCTGGTGGAGATTATTATTTTTTATTCCTCTTTTACTTACTCTGGTTCAATCTTTTATTGGCGTAAGGCTTTCATCAACCTGGTCAGCGCATATTTGCTTATCTTTTAATAAACAATGTTTAATTCTAAATACACATAAATTATTTGCTTTTCCAATTGCTTTCTCAATTTTATTGATTATTGCTATTGCAATTTATAAGAGAAGTTTGCTTAAGGAAAATTGGAAATATCTCACAACACTTATTTTTCTCTTGTTTTCCCAAATTACTTTGGGTGTTTTAAGTCTTAAAACAAATTTAAATGAACCTATTTTTATTATCGGTCATCAACTTAACGCCTCTTTATTTATTGCGATATTAACAACATTAATTTTTAGAAATCCTTTTACCAAAAAAGGTCTAAACCACTCACTTAATCCTCAAACGGTCGGTATCAACTCATGAACAGTAGTAACTTAGAAAACTTGAACTATAAATCTTCAATTAGGGATGAAGTTGTACCTTCAAGAAAAAGATTAACTTTGCCGCCTTGGCTTGAAGTAGCAAAACCTAGATTAATCCCACTTTTACTGGCCACAACTTTGGGAGGAATGGCTTTAACTGAAGAATGGCCTTTGTCTTCACCTAAACTTATCTGCACTTTAGGAGGAGGCGCTTTGGCAGCAGCTGCAGCAGGAGCTCTTAATTGCTTATGGGAAATGGAATTAGATAAAAGGATGACAAGAACTAGCAAAAGAGCTTTGCCAGCAGGAAAGTTGTCATCTGAGACTGTATTTTTAGCCGCCGTATCATGTACTTTGGCAGCTTCGATGCTTTTAGTAAGTGGTGTAAATTATTTGGCTGCGGGTTTAACTCTTCTTGGTTTATTTAGCTACGTAATTTTATATACAGTTATTTTGAAACCTCGTACAACAAAAAACATTGTTTTCGGAGGAGTTGCTGGTGCTATACCGCCCTTAGTTGGAGCGTCTGCTGCCACAGGGCATGTAGGTCTTAGTGGTTGGTGGTTGTTTGGTTTAGTAATGTTATGGACCCCAGCTCATTTTTGGGCACTTGCAATTTTGTTGAAGGATGATTACGCATCAGTTGGTATTCCTATGCTCCCTTCTGTTAAAGGATCTGTTTTTACTGCTAAAGCGATTTCTCGTTACGGATGGGCAACAGTTTTAATGAGTATTATGGGAGTCTTTGCTTTACCTGAAGGGGGCTTATTATACGGAATTATGTTATTGCCATTTAATGGAAGACTTTTGCAATTAATAAATGAATTAAAGAAATCTCCTGATGATCTTTCAAGAGCAAAGTCTCTTTTTAGGTGGTCTATTCTCTACATGTTTGGCATTTGTCTGTTGTTATTAATTTCCAGAACCCAACTATCCGTAGAATTTGAGCAGCAATCTATGCAAATATTTTTATCTATTGTATCCCTGCTTAGTAATTAAATTAGATGTAAAATGTTTTTTAAGTAAATAGTAAGTTTGATGAATTATATAAAAGTAAAAGGGCTCTCAAAATCTTATTCAGAAATCAAGGCTTTAAAAAATTTATCGATGGAAATTGAAGCTGGAACATTATTCGGAATACTAGGTCCAAATGGGGCTGGTAAATCAACACTTATAAAAATACTCGCTACTTTAATAGAGCCTGATAGCGGAGAAGTTTTAATAAATAACATTAATCTGATAAAAAATTCAAGGAAAATTAGAGAATTAATTGGTTATGTTGCCCAGGATATTGCGCTTGATAAAATATTAACTGGACGAGAGCTTTTGGATTTTCAATCAGATTTATATCACATCAACAAAAACAAAAAATTTGAAAGGATTAAGAAATTAATAGATCAATTAGAAATGAATGATTGGATTGATCGTAAGTGCGGAACTTATTCAGGGGGAATGAAAAGAAGAATAGATCTTGCAGCTGGACTTTTACATTTGCCCCAAGTTTTAATATTGGATGAACCTACAGTTGGTTTAGATATTGAAAGTAGAAATATCATATGGCAACTTTTGAAAGATTTGAGAAATAATGGAATGACTATTATTTTAAGCAGTCACTATCTTGATGAAATAGATAAATTGGCAGACAAATTAGTGATAATTGATGATGGAAGAGTTATAGCAGAAGGGGCTCCTACAGAACTGAAAAATAAATTAGGCGGAGATAGAGTAACTTTGAAAGTAAGAGAATTTAGTAATCAGGAAGAAGCAAAAAATATATGCCAAATTTTATCTTCAATAGATGGCATTAGTCAGATTATCATTAATGAAGCCCAAGGTTTCTCGATAAATTTTGTAGCAGATAAGGAAAAAGATTTACTTACGAAGCTTAAAGTGGAATTGGCTTTCTCAAAGTTTGAAATTTTTTCTCTTACCCAAAGTCAGCCAAGCTTGGATGATGTATATCTTCAGGCAACTGGGAAAACATTATTGGACGCCGAAATTTCTATGGCAGGGAAAAGAGACCTAAAAAAAGAATCAAAGCAATCCATGCGATAAAAAAACTTTTGGTTAACTAACTATAATGAATAATAATTATTGCTAATTATGGAATTACAACAATATAATTTATTTTTTTTATATCAAGAAACATTTGCCTTAACAAAGAGATTATTTATTCAATTAAAAAGAAGACCATCAACTCTTTTAGCAGGAATATTACAACCAATAATTTGGCTTTTTTTATTTGGGGCATTATTCTCTAAAGCCCCTGAAGGTTTTTTACCAGGTGTTGATTCTTATGGGAATTTTTTAGGAGCAGGACTTATTGTTTTTACAGCTTTTAGCGGAGCCCTAAACTCTGGTCTTCCTTTAATGTTTGATAGAGAGTTTGGATTTCTTAATAGATTACTTGTGGCTCCTTTAACCAGTAGATTATCGATAGTTTTATCTTCTTTTTTTTACATAACAATCTTGAGCTTTGTTCAGAGTGTAGTAATAATGTTTGTTTCATACTTTTTGGGTTATGGATTGCCCAACTTATATGGTTTAGGAATTGTATTTACAACACTAATTTTATTAGTTCTTTTTGTGACATCAATAAGTTTATGTTTAGCGTTTGTTCTGCCGGGACATATTGAATTAATCGCTCTTATATTCGTAATAAATTTACCTCTTCTATTTGCGAGTACTGCTTTAGCTCCAATCTCTTTTATGCCAAATTGGCTGGGCTGGTTAGCTTCATTAAATCCATTAACTTTTGCTATTGAACCTATTAGGACTGCCTATACACAAACTATGGATTTAGAATTAGTGGCTTTACATGCCCCATATGGTGATTTAACTTGTAAGAGTTGTATCTCAATTTTATTTTCTTTAACAGTTTTTTCCTTGATAATTATAAGGCCTCTGTTAAATAAAAAGTTAAATTAGAAATTTTATGCTTTTAAAAAATCATTTAATAGAAGTTTTTAAACAAGCCTCTTTAGAAAATAATTTTTTGCTTAAAGAAAATGTTGTTCTTAAGTGGGTCCATAGATTTGGGATTGATTCATTAAATGATTTATTAATCCATAGTTCACTACAAAAAGAAAATCAGCGTGAAGAAGAAAATCAAGAACAGATCTCTTTAATTGATGAAATGAATGAAGAAAATCAAGAACAGATCTCTTTAATTGATGAAGTGCATGAAGAAAATCAAGAACAAATCAAGCTTGAATTATCAAAAACTTTTGAAAATATTGAAGAAACAAAGTGGGAATCAAATGGCCTGGAAACTTCTAGCAGCAATGAAATATCTAAAAAAAATCAAAATTCTAATGAAATAAATCAACTTACTGAAACCCCAAAATTACCACTACCTTATATTAAAAATTTAAGAAAGTGGATTAACAACGATAAAAAAGCTAGTTAGCTTTTACATCATACCTGGCATTCCCATGCCACCCATACCTGGCATTCCCATGCCACCCATACCTGGCATTCCCATGCCACCCATACCTGGCATTCCCATGCCACCCATTCCTCCCATTGGATCTCCACCTGCTCCTCCAGGGCCTGCGGCTTCAGGCTCTGGAATGTCTGCCATCGCAACTTCTGTTGTGAGGAGCATAGCTGCAATAGATACTGAATCTTGAAGAGCTAATCTTATTACTTTGGTTGGATCTAATATTCCTGAATCTTTTAAATCCTCATATTTTCCTGAATAAGCATTAAAGCCTTTGTTAAGTCTTTTAATTTCAGCGACAACTACATCACCATTAAAACCAGCATTTTTTGCTATTTGTTTAGTAGGTTCTAAAAGGGCTTCTTTTACTATATTTATCCCTGTTCTTAAATCATCGGAAGATGTTTGACTTAAATTTAAAAGTTCATCTGATATTTCAATTAAAGTTTGTCCACCGCCAGAAACTACACCTTCTTCAATAGCAGCTTTCGTAGCATTAAGGGAGTCTTCGATTCTTAACTTTTTGTACTTCATCTCTGTTTCTGTTGCAGCTCCAACTTTGATAAGTGCTACTCCCCCAGCTAGTTTTGCTATCCTTTCATTGATTTTGTCCTGATCATACTCAGAGTCTGTTATTTCAACTTCTTTCTTTAATTTTTCTACTCGCGCTTTAACCAAATCTTTAGTGTCTTCGAACGCAACAATAGTAGTTTTGTCCTTCGTGATAGTTATTTTTTTTGCTTTGCCTAAATCATTAATCGATACTTTATCAAGTGTCATTGATTTATCTTCACTAATTAATTTAGCTCCAGTAAGAATAGCGATATCTTCGAGGGCAGCTTTTCTTCTCTCGCCAAATAACGGTGCTCTTACGGAAGCTACGTTTAACACTCCACTATTCTTATTCAAAACCAAAGTGGTTAAAGCTTCTCCTTCGATATCTTCAGCAAGAATTAGAAAAGGTGAGCCTGATTTCTGAATTTCTTCAAGTATTGGAACCAGATCAACTAAAGTTGAAATTTTTTGATCAGTTATTAATATTTTAGGGTTTTCAAGTTCACAAACTTGCCTTTCTTGGTCTGTTACAAAATATGGAGAACTATAGCCTCTATCAAAAGACATTCCTTCAGTTATATCTAATTCTGTATCTAGTGATTGAGATTCCTCAACAGTTATTACACCATCCGAAGTAACAATATCCATGGCCTTCGAAATTATAGATCCAATTTCTTCATCACCTCCAGCACTAACTGTTGCAACTTTTTGGATATCAGAACCATTTAATGAAATACTTTTGGAACTTAATTTTTCTAAGACAAAAGTTAGGCCTGCCTCCATACCTTTTTTTAACTCCATAGGGTTGGCGCCAGAAGCAATATTTTTTAATCCCTCCTGGACCATTTTCTGAGCCAAAATGGTTGCTGTTGTTGTTCCATCACCAGCACTCTCTTTTGTCTTGGATGCAACTTGTTCTATTAATTTCGCACCTAAATTAGAAATAGGGTTTTCAATCTCGATCTCTTTAGCAACTGTAGATCCATCTCTTACTATATCTGGCGAACCAAATTTCTTTTCTATTACAACGTTTTTTGCCTTCGGCCCAATAGTAACCTTTACCGCATTAGCTACGAAATTAACACCTTTTTCTAGCGCTTCTCTTGATTCATTAGAAAAACTTAACTGTTTAGCCATGTTTACTCAATCTTTTGTCTTATTCTAATCTCCCATAGAATCATTTTTAAGGGATATTTAATTAAGTGGGGAAAGCCGAATTTCTTTTAATAGGACATACAAATTAACTCAAATAAGAGTATCTTTAAGTTATGGAAGAAACAAATAATCTTATTTTTACTCTTACCGCAATCCTAGCGATTGCTATGACACTAATATACTTTCCTTTAAGATTTTTCTTAACATTAACTGCTAGAAGTCGAAGACTAAAACTTTTACAAAAAATTAGAAGGTTGAGAGATGAATTAGGCCAGCCTTATGAAAGTACATAACTAAATACTCATACCCCCGTCTATACTGATTGTTTGCCCTGTAATGTAACTTCCTGCATCACTTGAAACTAAGAATGACACTAAGTTCGCAATTTGAGTACAACTTCCTAATTTTCCTAAAGGGATAACTTTAAGTATCTCTTCAGTATTAAGTTTTTCAGTCATTTCTGTTTCTATAAAGCCTGGAGCTATTGCATTTACGTTTATACCTCTTGAAGCAAATTCTTTAGCACAAGTTTTTGTGAATCCTATAACTCCAGCTTTAGCTGCAGAATAATTTGCTTGACCGGGATTACCAATTATTCCAACAACAGATGAAATATTTACGATACTACCACTTCTTTTTTTCATCATAAATTTTGAAGCATATTTTGTACAAAGAAAAACCCCTTTTAAGTTTGTATTTAATACATCATCCCATTGTTCCGATTTCATTCTCATCAATAGTCCATCTCTAGTAATACCAGCATTGTTAATAAGAATATCAATGGAACCATTAATTTTTATGATTTCTTCAAAAGCTGAACTGACAGAATCCTCTCTTGATACATCAAATTTTAATTTATGAGCTTTACCTCCCGAATTTTTTATTGAATTTACAACTTCTTCAGCTTTTTCATCAGAAGAAGAGTAATTAATAAAAACTTCTGCTCCTAAGCGGCTTAGTTCTAAAGCAATTTCTTTACCAATTCCTCTGCTTGCTCCAGTGATTAAAGCAACTTTGCCTGATAATGAATCTGTATTGGACATTATGAAATTTAATAATTTTCAATCGTAGTACTATTTGTGTAAAGATATTGCTTTTATTTATAATTGTCTAGAAAGTATTAAGTCCTTCTATTGTGCACTTTTTAATACCAGCTGCAGGGAGTGGTAGCAGAATGAAAGCTGGAAAAAATAAATTACTTATTGATTTAGAGGGAGAGTCTTTGATTTATTGGACACTTAAATCTGTATTTTCTGCAAACTCAACAAACTGGGTTGGAATAATTGGGCAACCGAAAGATAAAAACTTATTATTAAATTCAGCTAAGGATTTTGCCCATAAAGTTCATTGGATTAATGGTGGTGACACCAGACAACAGTCAGTTTTTAATGGTTTAAAAGCGTTACCAAAAGATGCTGAAAAAGTTTTAATACATGATGGCGCTAGATGTCTAATTAATCCTGAATTGATAGACCTTTGTGCCAAGCAATTAGATGAATATGAAGCTGTAATTTTAGCTACTAAAGTAACAGACACTATAAAGATTGTTGATAATGAAGGTTTTATTAAAGAAACACCAGATAGAAATTATTTATGGGCAGCGCAAACTCCTCAGGGCTTTTTAGTAGATAGATTAAAAAAAGCTCATAAGATGGCAATTGATAAAAACTGGAAAGTCACAGATGATGCTTCTCTATTCGAAATGCTTAATTGGAAAGTGAAGATTATTGAAGGAACTTATTCAAATATGAAAATTACATCCCCTATAGATTTGAAAATAGCAAAACTTTTTGTGAAGAACTCCTAGTTAAAAAGGTTTATCGATACTAAGAATGCCGTTGTCACCATTTAAGGTTGCTTCATACCCTAACGGTATGCATGCATTACCTGATATGTGGCCTATTGGGAGATCAAAAAGAATAGGAAAATCGAACTCTTGAAGTCTTTCAATAATGCAGTTTTTTAGTAAATCTTTCCATTCAAGGTCGCAGGAATCATTAGAAAAACTTCCGAATCCAATACCAGCAATTTCAGTAAGTGTTTTAGTCATTCTGAGGTAAGTCAACATGCGATCAATTTTATAAATATCTTCATTAATATCTTCAAAAATTATTATTTTTCCCTTGCAATCTGGAAAGTGATTAGTACCAATTAAAAAAGTAGCAATAGTTAAGTTAGAAACTATTATCTCTCCTTTGGCTTTCCCACCTCTTAAAGGGATTCCTCTTATGTCCTCAACATATCCCTCAAAAAGTAAATTTCTTAATCTCTCAAGACTCCACTCTGGTTCTTTGAAAAGGCTTGTAACCATGGGCCCATGGATAGATCCTATAAATCCTTGAGAATATTTAGATAGTAATAAAGAACATGTATCTGAGAATCCAAGAATTAAACCATCTTGCCAAGAAGGTTCTTTTTCTAATATTCTCGCTGAACCCCAGCCTCCTTTTGCAAAAATGATTAGCTTACTATTTTGTGCTTTTTCAAGCTCTTCAAATCTAGTTAAATCATCACCTGCAAAATAACCAAATTTTTTTGATAGAGAATTATTTTCATTAATTTCCAAACCCCAGTTTTTTAAGATTTCTATGCCTTTTTGAAAATTTTCGTCTTCATCAATAAAGGAGCCTGGAGCTAAAATATCTATTAAATCCCCTTTTTTTAATCTAAAAACCATATTTAGAATTTATGAGGCAATAATAATTCCTAATAAAATGACTCCTCCATAAATTGATTGATTTTTGAAGTGATTGCCAATATTTTTTATTGATTGCTTTTCCTCAGGAAATACTTTTAGTATATCTCTCTGCATTAAGATTGACGTAGCAAGCCAAATTGGCCAAAAAATAAAATCCATTTGATTAATAAATCCACATATTGCGAGAAAAAAAGAAGTTAAAAAATAACAAATTTGAATGGTTATTCTTGTATTGTTCTGGAGGTTAACAGCGGAACTATTAATTCCAATTTTGATATCATATTTTTTATCTGCTAAAGCATAAATCGTGTCAAATCCAAAAGTCCAAAAAATGGTAGCTAGCCAGCAAAATAATAAAACAATACTATTTAAATTGCCTTCATTCGCGGCCCAGGGAATTAAGACAGCAAAACCCCAGCATATGGATAAGATTAATTGAGGATATTTAAACCATCTTTTGGCAGAAGGATAAATTAAAATGATAGGTAAAGCTAAAAAAGCAAGTGAAATTGAAAGGATTCTTCCAGGCTGAGGTAGTGACAAAGTTAGAAAGAAGCTACATAAAATTAAAAACAAAAGAATTGAATAAGCTGTTTTAAGACTTATTTTATTTGCAGCTAGAGGTCTATTTTTTGTCCTAACAACTCTTTGATCAATTTTTTTGTCCCAAATATCATTAACCACGCAGCCTAATCCACTTACTAGTATTCCTCCCAGTATTATTCTTAGCAACATTAAAAATGTTGGATTAGCATCTGGGGTTAAATATAAACTCCATCCAGCAGGAATAAGTAAGATCATTCTTCCAGTCGGCTTATTCCACCTTAATAATTCAAAAAAAGTACTAAATTTAATTTGTAGATTTTTATTCTGCATATGACCTATTGTATATTTCATAACTTTAAATAATCTTACTAGGATTAAATGATTTCTATTATTTAATAATCAATGTTGGGTATATTTATTAATGGATTAAAGATATCTTCGTCTTATAAAAAGAAATGATACTGAAACAAGATTTAAGATATTTTCAAGAAAAGCAAATTTTAGTAGCTTCTATAGATATTGGAACTAACTCTACACATCTCTTGGTAGCAGAAATTAATCTAGAATTAAAATCATTTTCAATAAAATTTACTGATAAATCAACCACTCGTCTTGGAGAAAGAGATGAGGAGGGTAATCTTACTGAAGAATCAATCCAAAGGGCATTAGTTACTCTTAAGCGATTTAAGGAATATTGTGAAAGTAATGGAGTAAAACAAATAGTAACAGCAGCAACAAGTGCAGTTAGGGAAGCTCCAAACGGTCAAGATTTTATTAGAAGAGTTCTTGATGAAAATGATATTCAAATAGAAATGATAAGTGGTGCTGAGGAGGCCAGGTTAATTTACCTTGGTGTTCTTTCTGGTATGTCTTTTGAAGATCAGTCTTTTGTAATCATAGATATTGGAGGAGGATCTACAGAATTAATACTTGCAGATAAAAAAGATGCTATAGCTCTAACCAGTTCGAGAATTGGTGCGGTAAGGCTTAAAAATGATTTTTTAAATGAAGAGTCTATAAATTCAGAAAGATCGAATTTTTTAACAACTTTTATTAAAGGATCTTTAGAACCATCTGTTCGAAAAATAAAGAGTAGATCTAAGGGAGATAAGTCTTTATCTATGATTGCAACCAGTGGGACTGCGACCTCATTAGGAAATTTGATTTCAGGTGATTTGGGAGAATCTAAACAAAAGTTGCATGGTTATAAATTTAAAAGGGAAAATTTACAAAATGTATTGGAAAAACTAATTAAATTGCCAGTTTCGGAAATCAAGAAAATACCTTCATTAAGTGAGAGAAGAGCAGAAATAATTATTCCAGGAGCATTGATATTAGACACCGCAATGGAGATGTTGAACTTTAATGAATTAATAATAAGTGAGAGGGCGCTTCGAGAGGGTTTGGTTGTTGATTGGATGCTTCGTAAAGGGATAATTAAAAATGAGTTAAATATTCAAGGCAATATTAGAAAAACAACTATAGTTCACCAGGCTAGAAAGTTTGGAGTAGATAATAAAAGAGCTGAGAAAGTTATTGATATTGCCTTTCAAATCTATGATCAGACTAAAAATATCTTTCATAGCGATAATGACCCTAAAGCTAAAGAACTTCTTTGGGCAGCTTCTAATCTTTATAATTGTGGGAAATATGTGAATGTTGGTTCATATCACAAACACTCTTGGTACTTAATAAAAAATTGTGAGTTGTTGGGATATTCTGAAGCAGAAACAAATATTATTGCTTCAATTGCTAGGTACCATAGAAAGACTCTACCCAAGAAAAGACATGAGTCTTGGCAAAATTTAATATCCAAAGAAGATAAAACATTAGTTCTTGAAATGTCATTAATCCTGAGACTAGCAGCTGCTCTTGATCAAAGACCTGACAAGGTGATCTCCTCAGTTCAAATAAAATTGCAGGAAAATAATCTTACATTTCAACTTTTACCTTTAGATAGAAACCATGATCTTCTTCTTGAAAAATGGAACTTAGGATTATGCCGTAATGTAATAAAAGAACTAAAGAATTTGGAATTAAAAGTTATTTAGTTTTTTTAATAAGTTCTTGTTTTGGAGTTTGATTCTGAGAAGAATCTGAAAATAAATTGAAAATTAAGGACGAGGCGATTAGTCCGAGAAAGCCTGAAATTAAAATAAATATTAGGAATCCTAGTGGATTAAAATTCTTAGATTGCCTAGTTTTGTAGTCTTTTTGGGAAACTTCTTCAACTATTTCTTCAATTTTCACTTCTTTCCTCTCTGTCTTGAATTCATCCATTAAAAATTCTGTATCAAGTTTTAGCTTCTGTGAAATCCTTCTTATCATTGCTTTGATAAATACTTTTTCAGGTAGTTTTTCTTCATTACCTTCCTCTATGGCTTCAAGTTGATGAGCTCCAATTTTTAAATCAGAAGCCAATTCTTCAATTGATTGATTTTTACTTAACCTAGCCTCTTTAATGAAATTTCCAATTCTTTTTAAAGAGGAATCTCCTCCTTTATTGTTGATTCCCGAAACAGATTTTATTTCTTTCAAAGCAAATAAATTTTTACTAATTATAGTAATTAATATTTTTCTATCAACTTTAAGATTACTTATTCCTAAAGAGATGCTTATAAGATGGATTATAAAGATTAGATCTTTTTTGAGAATTACTAATTGCTGGGCTAATTATGTAAATGGTTGTTCTAATAAGTTTTTTCTCAATAGAAAATTTTTCCATATCTTTTAATTCTATTAATGATGTCCAACCATCATCCCAAGATACTCTAAATCCAACAATCACTTTAGTCTCTGGAGGGTAAAACTCTAGTAAAGTTTCTTGAGACCTTTTCACATGCCTAGCACTTAGATATAGACATATAGAGGAATTGTGTTTCGCAAGATCTTTCAGAGATTCTTTTTCGGGCATCCCTGTTCGACCTCCTGCTCTAGTTAAAATTATTGTTTGCGTTACGTCAGGGATGGTTAACTCAGCTTCATGATATGCTGCAGCAACTTGAAAAGCACTTACTCCAGGAACAACCTCGATTTCAATTTTTTCGTTTTTTAAAATTTCGATTTGCTCTCTAATTGCTCCAAAAAGGCAAGGGTCTCCATCATGCAACCTTGCAACAGTTTTTCCTGCCTGAAATTTTTCTATCATAATTGAGGTAATTTGCTCTAAGTTAAGCGAACTCGTTTTTATTTTTTCAGAACCTTCTTTGGCATAATCTAAAATCTTTTCAGGAATTAGAGAATCAGTCCAAATAATGACATCTGCAATTTTTATCTTTTTTAATGCTTTTAAAGTTAATAATTCTGGATCGCCTGGACCAACACCAATAAAGGATATTTTGTTATCCATTCTTTCTATTTTTCCCACTGTATGTTCTCAATCTTAAAAAAAATATTCCAATTAATCCAGAAGAAAATAGAAAAATACTTATAAATTGAGCCATTCTTATACCGCCATCACAGAAAGGTGGAAGTCCCCCAATGCATAGTGGGTCAGTTCTTAAACCTTCAATCCAGAATCGTCCAAGGCTATAACTTATTAAATAAAGACAGCTAATAAAGCCAGGTCTGAAAAAATCTGTTTTATTTTGTTTATTAAAGGTAATAATAAGGATGATGAAAATCAAAAGATTCCACAATGACTCATAGAGAAATGTAGGATGAAAAAATTCATAATTAATAAATTCTAAAGGCCTATTTTGGATAGGTATAAATAATTTCCAAGGCAAATTTGTAGGAACTCCAAAGGCTTCATTATTGAAAAAATTTCCCCACCTTCCTATTGATTGTCCAAGAATAATCGAGGGTATTAATATATCTATAAAAGTTTTTAAATTAATTTTTTTCAACTTACAGAAATAGATAATAGATATTAATCCTCCAATTAGACCTCCATGGATTGCTATGCCTCCTTCCCAAACTGCAAGAAAAGAAGGTATTTGAATGATGTTATTGAATAGTTCAAGAGAAGTAAAAAAGTTCTCTCCGCTATATTGCCTCCACTCAAAAATTACGTAATAAGCTCTAGCGCCAATTATTGAAGAGATTATTAATGATGGAAGTATTTCACTAATGTACTCTGGGTTAATATTTCTTGCCTTTGCAAGTTTTTTAGAAACAAATAGTCCTATTAAAACTGAAACTGAAATAAGAAGTCCGTACCATCTAATAGTTATAAATCCTAAATTTAAAAAAGTTTCTCCTGGAGATTGTATAAAAGCTTGAAGTATAAGCATTTAGAGAAAGTTAGATACCCTCTGCTGCTTGCACTTTTTCTACTTGTTTTTTCTTTAACACTAAAAGAATTTGTGTTAAGCCTACACCAATGAAGAATGCAATCAATCCAATAACTCTATAAGGGCTCTGAAGTACAACCTCAGCATCTAATTGACCAAAGCCACCAACGTTGGGATCGTTAGTAAGAGGGTCACCTACATTAATTTTGTCTTGCGCTTTTACGATAAGTTGAGGTCCAACAGGCACTGCTTCAGTAGTTATTTCACCATTATCGTTTTCTATATTGACTTGATAGCTACCATCTTCAATTGTTTCTATTGAATTTATAGTTCCTGCGGTGGAAGAGGTGAATACTACATTATTGCTCTTGTCTCCAGTCGGATATACCTGACCTCTACCTCTATTGCCACCAATATGTAACGAGTATTTCCCATAGTGATATTCTTTATTAGTGGATGGGTCAGGGGAAAGTACAGGGAAAACGATTTCTTTATTGGTATCTCCAGGTAAAGGTCCGACAATAATAATATTATCTTTCTCTTCACTGTAGTTAGTGAAATAAACGCCTTCTGTCTCCTCTTTTATTTCTTCGGTCCATCTTTCTTGAGGAGCAAGTTTAAAGCCATCAGGCAGCATTACAACAGCACCAACTTGTAATGGGACTTCCGAACCATCAGCCCCTATCTCTTTTAAATCATTTTTGTAGGGTATTTTGACTACAGCTTTGAAAACACTGTCTGCTCCAACAGATTGTGGAACCTCTGCAATTGTAGGCATCTGAGCTAGATGACAATTTGCACAGACTATCTTACCTGTGGCTTCTCTTGGGGATTCGTAGTTTTGCTGAGCCCAAAATGGATAAGCAAAACTGCTCTCTGGATAAAATACAATGCTTGAAATGAAAAGCAGAGTACAGATAAATAAACTTGTTTTTTTCATGATTTGATTTTTAAGACCTTTCATTTTTTTATGCCCACCATGGATTTTCATTAGTTCTAAAGTCAGTTTCGGACCATTGTTTGACGAGTACAGCATCATCTTCAATATCGACATGAGCTAGAGCTAAAGATAAAGGCGCAGGCCCTCTTACTACTTTCCCGTTAGTATCGTACTGACTGCCATGACAAGGACATATAAATTTATTGGCACCACTATCCCATGGGACAACACAACCTAAATGAGTACAAATTGCATTTAAACCAAATTCTCCTATTTCTCCGCCCTCATTAACTATTAAATAAGTTGGATCTCCCTTTAGACCCTGAACTAGACTTCTGTCTCCTGCTTGATGGGTAGCTAACCAACCTGTCTTAGTTATTGGATTCCCTAATTCATCTTTAGCAGAAGTTCCACCTCCACCACCGCCAGCTCTTAAAGGCATGAAATAATTCGCTACAGGGTAAAGGGCTCCTAAAGCTACACCAGTTGCAGTACCAAATGTAAGAAGATTCATAAATTGCCTTCGACCCATAGAAGGGACATCATTGGAACTTAATTGAGTCATTCGCTACTTGGTTCTGTTATTTATTAGTTATTATGGAGCAAATTGTTCAATTTCTGTTGCAAATAGATAGGACTTTTAATAATTTAAAGTAAAAGTTTAGGAAGTCTTAATTAATTGATTTAAATGAACCCTCTGCTAGTAGATGAAGTTATATATTATTTGATTCATCGCTGGGGGAAAAAATATGATTTTAGACTCTTTAGAAGAGGAAAATTCGTTTATTTTCAAATGATGTGGGGATTTCTTGGACAGGAATCATTCCCTTTAAGTGAAGATGAATATAAAAAATCGATAGCTGATAAAATCGAGATTTTAAATAGATGTGGATATTCAGAAGAAGTAAGGGAATGGCTAAAGAAAGTCAATGCTAAGCCAAGGTTAGGTAGAGCTGTAAGCTTGCAATTAGATCTTAATGAGAAGATGAAAGAGTTTTTGACTTAAGATTTTCTGATAAGTAAGTTAATCCAGTACCCACAAAAAATAAAAACACAATCGATATAGATAGCAATGACATAGTTAATGGGTCTGTTGAAGGGGTAATCACTGCAGATAATATTGCGGAGGAAATTACAACTATCTTCCAATTCGAAATCATTTTTTCTGTTGTGATTATTCCAAGAGAACCAAGAATAAATTGTAATACTGGCAATTGAAAAGCTACTGCAGTGCTGGACATTAATAAGAGAACAAAGTCAAAATATCTTTCTATAGACCAAGTTGGTTCAACAATATCAGCACCGAAACTAATAAAGAAATTTATTGCTGCAGGGACTAATATCCACCATGAAAAAATTAATCCTAAAAAAAATAGAAGACCTGAACCAAAAACTGCAGGCAAGATAAGGCTTTTTTCTTGTTTTGTTAAACCAGGAGAAATGAATAATATTATTTGATAAAAAATATAAGGCAAAGAAACTATCAATCCGCTGTAACCTGCAACTTTAATAGCGACAAATAAAAACTCTCCTGGAGCAAGTTGTAGTAAATGAATATCACCAGCTGGAATTTCTAAAAAAGATATTAATGGCTTTATGATGAGAAAACTAAAGAATATTGAAATAAGTATTGAGTAAATTGAGTTTAGTATCCTTTGACGAAGCTCCTCTAAATGATCACTAAAAGTCATCGAATCTGATAATTTTTTTTCACTTTGACCTGTATCTCTCATTATTATTTGATAAAAATTGTATAAGAAAAAGGTTTAAAACTACTATTGTCAAAGTCCAATTTATTTTTCGATAAACTTAATTATTTGCTTAATTTAGGATTTGTTGGATCTGGTAATAAGAAAGGAGGAGCATCATTTAAGGATGATTCACCATAAGTTTCATATTCTCTATATCCACCCATTTTCCCATTTGTTTTCATTAATGCACTTACGAAGGCAAGTAGTAAGAAAACTGTAGGAGCTCCAATTATTAAAGCAGCACCAAATAGATATCCAACAATAAATTCTGGAAAACTATGATTTCCTAAAAATTCATGAGTGCCTAAAAGAAAATCAAACATTTAGATTTAAAAATTTTTTTTATTATAAACTAAATTACTGTTTTGAGATTTTTTTTAATGTAATCTTCTCCTCTTGTAGGATTTCCCCAAATAATTTCTCCATTTTTAAAGGAAACGCAACCCGGTCCTCCGTTTTTGATTTTTTGCAAATCTTTAATATTAACTAAATTAATTGGGACTTTAATGTTTCTTTTTGCCTTACTAAATAAAGCAGCTAAATCTGCAGCTATTTGAAGATCTTCTTCAGATGCTACTTGAGATGAAGACTTCAAAACTACATGACTGCCTGGTGATTCCTGTGCATGAAACCATAAATCGCCTTTTTTTGAAAACTTAAAGCTTATTAAGTCATTTTGCCTCATATTTCGCCCTACCTGAAGCTTTAATCCTGTAGGAGTGTCAACTTGAATTGGTGAAGACTCTATCTCATATGTACTTTTCTGATCTTCTCTTTGCTTTTTGAAATTGATATTAAACTCGTTACAAATTTCTTCCATAATTTCCTCTAGTAGTTTGATTCTCATAAAAAGTTTTTCATGATTTAAAGAATTTAAATTTTCTAGAAGCGTAGTGAATTCGTCTAATCTCTCTAAATTTGTTTTGTAAATATTTAGTCTTTCTTTTATTAATTCTCTAGATCTCTTTAGTTTTTTTGATTTTTTATATAGTTTTTGTCCCTTTATAATATCTTGTTTTTTTATTTCATGTGAAGCGAATATATTATCAGCTTTTTCTTTATATATCTCGTAGTTTTCTGATTTTTTCAGAAGATCATATTGAATATTTAAATTCTTTTTCTCAGTATTGGTCTGTTTAAAAATTATACCTTCAATTTTCTTTTCCAATAATTCAAGTTTTTTTTGTTTCAGATAATAATCATAATAATTCTCTAAGCTTGTGCATAAATCTATTTTATTTTCGCAATTAATTTCTTTTTCAAAAAACCAAACGC
>CACNMX010000005.1 GCA_902621675.1 uncultured Prochlorococcus sp.
TAACTTGTAATTAGTCTTGATTGTTTTAATTACCGATTTTTTAGGATCTTTATTTGGATAACAATTAACAATTCTATATTTACCACCTTTTCTATCTGTCTCAACGAGAGTAAATTGAACAAATTTTTCTTTTTCAACATTTGAAAAATCTTTGACTTCTATTTTGATGATTTCTTCATTTTCACTTTCATTTATTCTGGATTTACCTCCACAAAGACGAACAGCAGTTTCTTTAGTTACATAAAATAATTTTTTTTCATCAGAAATGGATGATTCACCTTTCGTAATCGAAATTTCATCTTTTGTAATGGATAAATCATCTTGGGTAATGGATAATTCATCTTTTGTACTGCAAGAAGTAATAATAAGGATAAATAAAACCAGTAGCTTTTTCATGATTTTTTAGATGATAAATTCACTTGTAATTGCTTTTAATTGTTTTTTATTTAGTAGGGTAAGATAGCTATAAATTTCTTTTCTACATAATCTGTCTTCAACTCTTTTACTTTCAAGAATTGAAAAAGTAATGAAATTAACAAGTTGAATCTTATTCATATTTATTTTTTAAGTGTCTATTGTTAACTTTGAATTAAATTCTTATTAAATAAACTTTTGACTATTAGAAAAAATATTAAATTTAAAATTTAGAAATTTTTTAAACAAATTTATTTTTTACTTAATAACTTCTTAATCTAATAATATTAAATTACATAAGTGTTCTATATTTTTATGCCTTAAATATTGAAGACAATAATATAAAAAAGTAATAAATGATAAAAAAAAATTCACCCTCTCTAGAAAACTCAAAACAAACAAACCATAAAGAGCAAATCAACCATTGTTATCAAGAAGGTTTTAAAAGAGATAATAAATTTATTTTGGATGATTCGGAATTTATTGAAAATTACAATAACGCCCTTAAATCACCACAATCAAGAAGATTGTATAAAGATACAGAGAATGAAATTCATTTGGACTCAATTGAGGCCCAGAATATTTTACCTCTAGATAAAATTTCTATTTAAAATTTTATTTAAAACTACTTTTAAAGATTTTTTAAATATATCTTAAATCCGACCTTCTTTTTTTAATGTTAGCTTACTTCTACGTTCATCCAATTTATTTGGACGCATGAAATGAGAATAGGGAACGGGATTCTCATTAACTGCATAACATCATGAATGAGCTCTCTCAAATAAGAGAAAAAATTACAAGAGCCAAGAGGCTTTATGAAGCCCAAATCTTGGCAACTAAAAATGGAGAAGTTACTCCATATAGAAGATCAGTCTTTGAAGAAAGAATTAGGGAAGCACAAAAAGAAATGAGATCACAAGACACCAAAAAATAAATTCTTTTGTAAAAATCTATTTTGTATCTGCTACATTCTTGAAGAAATCACAGTAAGCCATTAATTCTGATTCGGTTTCAATTTTTAGATTTAAATCATTAATTGCTTTCTTGGTATCAATTCTGTAGCCATACCAATCTAGACAAACTTCTCTTTGCCTTTGGGTTTCAGAAACCTTTTGAGTACCTATTTTGTTTGAGTTACTAGTACAACTCGCAAGGAAAATAGTTGAGAGAGCTAGTAGTGGGAATAGTAGTCTTTTCATTTGTTAATCACAACAACTTTCCGTTGTTGCTGAAGAAGTCCAAGATGATTCTTCCATTGTTGATAAGTCAACTCTATGAGTTGCCATCCAGTAACCATTAGCTTCTACAAACTTTTGAACATTACCTTCTGGAGCTTGATGAATAACAATAACTTTTTGAGGATCTTTCTTACTTACTCCTCTAAAAAGTGGCTTAATATCAAATTCTGAATGCCTTTTATCTGCTTCTGCACTATCAAATATTGCTGCCCATTCATCGAAAGTGCTTTCAATTTTAAAAGTAAAAACAGATGTTATAGAACAAGACATAATAAAAATATTATTTGTAGCTAAAAATAAGTCTGTTTAATTAAGGTTTGGTTAATTATCTTTAAACGGAATTAAAATACCTTTTTTTTCAAATTTGAGCCAACCTTTTTTTTCTAGTATTTTTAAATTTCTCGTTACAGTTACTCTTGTTGAAGAAATTGAATTACCGATAATTTTATGGGTAAAATTAAATTCTTTTAAATTTAGATAAAAATGTTTATCTTTTTTTAATCCAATTATTGAGGATAAGTATAAAAGAAATTCTTTTAGTTTTTCTTCTGATTTTTTTATATCCCTTATTAATAAAAGTTTTTCCAATTGATCAATTCTTTTTAGACTTTTTGTTAATAAGTCTGTAGATGAAAAAAATAGCCCTCTTTTAATTGTTTTAATTTCGCAAGTTGTCAACGTAATTAATTTAATATTTTCGTAGTTACATAATTCTAAATTTATTACAACATTTTTATTTATTATCCCAACAATATTTTTCTTATTCTTGATTTTTGATTCCATTATTAATATTCCTGATTTGACTTCTAGAATTGTATTTTCTTTAAATTCTATATTTTGCTTTTCAGGAATTATCATATTTATTTCTTAAAATACATTCACCCTAAATTTATAAAGTTAAAAATAAATTAAAAATTATTTAATTCCCTAATAAATCTGATTAAAAATTGACTAACTCAAAATAAAACAATTAATCAGAATTTAAACTCTTTTTGGGAAAAAGTTAACCTCTTTAGAGCAGGTTAAATGTGGAGAATAAATTCAACACTAATGAGACATTTTTTAAAGATAGTCTTAGGGCTATCAATAATCAGCACAAGTATTTCAAGTTGTGGAAACAAATCAAATGATTTAATTGGAGATTTAGATTTATCTGATTGCAATCCAAATAATACTGTTGACAGCAAATATTGTGATCGAGATGGAGATTTTCTCGCAGATCTACCCCTTTCCGAAGATGAATGGATAGATCCTGAAACCATTGTGTTCTCATATACACCTGTTGAAGACCCCTCCGTTTATGCAAAAGTTTGGGAAGATTTTGTAATACATATGTCTAAGGTGACTGGTAAAAAAGTCACTTTCTTACCAGTTCAATCTTATGCTGCTCAAGTTGAGGCAATGAGATCTGGACGTCTTCATGTAGCAGGAATTAATACTGGAAGCAATACAGTGGCAGCAGCATGTGCAGGAGCAGTTCCATTTGGAATGATGGCTAAAAAAGATTTATCTTACGGTTATGAAATGGAAATTATTGTTCCTTCTGATAGTCCAATTAATTCTCCTGCAGATTTAAAAGGTAAAAAAGTTACATTTACATCTAAGACATCTAATTCAGGATTTAAAGCACCATCGGCCATTCTTAAAGGAGAATTTGGTCTTGAGGCAAATAAAGATTTCACTCCAGTCTTTTCTGGCAAGCATCAAAATTCAATAATGGGTGTTGCAAACAAAGATTACGAAGTAGCACCAATTGCTAACTCAGTTCTTACAAGAATGGATGCAAGAGGTGTTGTTGATTCTTCTAAAATAAGAACTATTTATAAATCCCAAACCTTCCCAACGACAGGTTATGCTCATGCTCATAATCTACATCCAGCTGTAGTTGCAAAAGTAAAGCAAGCTTTTTACACCTATAACTGGGACAATTCAACATTAGATAAAGAATTTAAAAAGGCTGATAGATTTATTTCAATAAGTCACAAGCACGATTGGGATGTTATTAGAAAAATAGATAAGGCTAATGGTGTTGTTTATGATTGCAAATAAAAATTTTTAATCATAAATAAAATCAGACTTAATGCTTAAAACAATAAACCTCAAAAAGGTTTATCCAAATGGAGAAGAGGCACTTAAAGGAATAAACCTAGAAATTCCTAATGGGCAAGTAGTTGCTCTTATTGGTCCTTCAGGTGCTGGTAAAAGTACTTTTATTAGAACAATAAATAGATTAGTTGAGCCCACTTCAGGGAAAGTTTATTTCGCTAATGAAAAAAATGACATTACTTCTTTAAATAAATCTAAATTAAGAAAAATAAGAAGACAAATTGGAATGATTTTCCAGGAATTTGCTTTGGTAGAAAGATTAAGTGTAATGGAAAATGTGCTTTCCGGCAGATTAGGTTACGTAGGATTTTGGAATAGTTTTTTCAGGAAATTTCCTCAAAAAGATATTGAAGAAGCATTCCGTCTGCTTCAAAGAATTGGACTAGAGCATATGCTTGATAAAAGAGCCGATGAATTGTCAGGAGGGCAGAGGCAAAGAGTAGGAATTGCTAGAGCTTTGATACAAAATCCAATGTTACTTTTAGTAGATGAACCTACAGCTAGTTTAGATCCCAAAAATTCCAGGCAAATTATGCGATTAATATGCGAGTTATGTCAGGAAAGAAATCTTGCTGCGATTATAAATATTCATGATGTTTTTCTTGCTCAGAATTTTGCAGAAAGAATAATAGGTTTAAAAGCTGGAGAAATTGTTTACGATGGCAAGCCAAGTGGCTTATCAGAGACAATACTTACAAAAATATATGGAGAAGAAGACTGGTCTAAAACCGTAGCAAATTAGGAATATATTAAATGAATGATAAGAAAGTAATTTGGAAAAGAAAACCGTTAATAAAAAATAGGTTATTAAGAATTGGATTAATTTTGCTAATTAGTACTTACTTATTATCTGTTTTCCTAACTACCGAAATTGATTGGCAAAGAATTCTTGAAGGGATCCCAAGGGGTAAAATTTTTATATTTGCTTTTTTCCCTCCAGATTTTACAACTAGATCTGATGAGATTTTGGCAGGTATTTTTGAAAGTCTATGGATGACTATTGTTGCAACTATTGTGGGGATACTTATTTCTATACCTGTATCCTTAGGGGCGGCTAAAAACATAGCTCCTAAATTTGTTTATTTCTTATCAAGAGGAGTTATCACATTATCGAGGAGTTTTCAGGAGGTTATCCTAGCAATATTTTTTGTTAAGTTAATGGGTTTTGGACCTTTTGCTGGGATGGTAACTCTGAGTTTATCGACAATAGGGTTTTTCGCTAAATTATTATCTGAAGATATTGAAGACATAAATAAATCCCAAGCTGAAGCAATCAAATCTACTGGCAGCAATTGGTTTCAATGGGTTAATTATGGTGTCCAGCCTCAAGTTATGCCAAGATTTATTGGATTATCTTTATACAGATTGGATATTAATTTTAGAGAGTCAGCGGTAATTGGAATTGTTGGGGGAGGAGGTATTGGTTCTACCTTAAATACAGCTTTTGATAGATATGAATTTGAGACTGCAGCGGCTGTTCTTATCGTAATTATTTCTATCGTGATGATTGTTGAATATACATCTAGTCATCTCAGGAAATTAATAAAGTAATGCCAATAATAAAACAAAAGGATTACAAAACCTGGAAAAAATTTGATCGAAAAAGAGATTTACAAAACTGGCTTTGTTGGTTTTTAGGTACTTTAATTTTTAGCTTTTGTTTCGGTCTGATTAGTAGTAAAACAATCTGGTTTTATGTATTTGATTCACATAATGAGGCTTTAGATCTTTTAGGTAGGATGTTTCCTCCAGAAACTAATTATTTCTTCACTTTAATAAAACCTATTTGGGATACTTTAAATATCGCGACTATTGGTACAACGATTGGAACTTTAATTTCAATACCATTAGCTTTTTTATCCGCAAACAATACTACTCCGAGTAAAAAGTTTATAAGACCTTTAGCCTTATTTTGCATAGTTTCAAGCAGATCAATTAATTCAGTAATCTGGGCATTACTTCTGGTTGCAGTTGTCGGTCCGGGAGTCTTGGCTGGCATAATTGCTATCGGATTAAGATCGATAGGATTTTGTGGAAAATTACTTTATGAAGCTATAGAGGAAATTGATGAAAATCAAATTGAAGCTATTGAGGCAACAGGGGCAAATAAAGCACAAATTATGACCTTTGGCATAGTGCCTCAAATTCTCCCAGCATTTACAAGTATTTCTATTTATAGGTGGGATATAAATATAAGAGAAGCAACTGTTGTTGGCTTAGTTGGAGCAGGAGGTATAGGGATAGAATTAGATGCTCAAATAGGAGGCTTAGCTTGGGCTAAGGTATCAGTTATTTTATTAGCAATAGTAGTAGCGGTTGTTTTTAGTGAATGGATTACCGCAAAAATAAGGAGATTTATTCTATAGAATAGATTCAATACTATTTTGTTTAATGGAGCTAAATGCTAATTATGGTAGATCGACTGTCAATCGTGATATCCAACTTTAGAAACAATATTTCCTGAAACAGGGTCAGTAACTCCAAGTTCTGGAGACAACTCTTCCATAAATCCTCTAACCTCATCAAGGTGAGCAATCATAGCTGGTCTTTGAGCTGAAATAGCTTCTGCACTTTTCCAGATCCCAACAAAACAGTAATCATAATCTCCAATTTTAGCGATATATCTTTGAGTCATCCCCTCAAAACTTGTTTTATCTATTACTTCGAAATACTTATCTACACAATCAGACTTTAATTTAAATCGAACAACATTCATAAAATTTTGAGCAGTCATAAAAAAAGAGGGTTTTTATACCCTCCAATTTTAGATCGACTGTCAATCATTTAAATTATCCCATCGCTGCTACTTCTTCAGCAAGTTGTTTATTTCTTAGAATAACTTCTTCATCATTAAAAACAGGAAGTACATTCCATTCAACGCCAAATTTTGCTCTCCAAATACCAAAATGTTCAGCCATTTTAAGATGACTGTCAGCTTTGCATGTTACGAAAACTTCTCCGGTTTGAGGGGCATGGACTCTACTTATCAATTCAAAGCCGTCAAAATTATCCTTAGGTGCGCCGGAAGCAATATATTGTTCAAAGAGTTTGTACCCTTCAGATTGCGAAAGAGTATCTGGGATAACTCCATGAACGTGATAGTAAGCCATAATTAGAATTCAATAGTGTAATTTCAATCTAAAAACGATAATTTAAAAAGTATTTAATTTATCTTTAAATTTAGATTTTTAGATCGACTTTCAATCTTTAATTAAAATCTGCTTTACCAAGTTTAGTTTTGAAGACTTTAAAAGTAAGACCACTTTCGTTAATTGCTTCAATTACTTAATCTCCAACAGTTCCATAAAATTCAATAGACGAATCTCCGTCATACAGTCCAGCGTGAACTTCAAGATAAGCACCGACAGGAGGGTTAACTAAATGAGCAAGAAATGCATCATCATTTTTAAAAACCTCTGACCATACAAAACGAAGTGTGCCCGATAAATTTAAATGGCCCATCTGTTGCTGTCAAATTATTTCTAGGGAGTGTTGTAATTATTCTTTAATCCACTTTTTAGTCTTTAGAAATTCCAATTTATCTGTAATTGATAGGAATCTGATTTTTTTGAATCTCCCTGTTCATTTTTGTAAGAAAGCACAGCTCCGAATCTATTTTTCCTACTCATCTGCAATCCAATGGATAATTACTTTTTATTAAAAATATAACTTGCAAAAATGCCTTTCTTTTTGTTTCTTTTTTTTTCTTTTAAACAATTCATAACTTGCTTATAACTTTAAAATGTGACTCTAAGAATGCATTCAATTCTTCTAAATCAAAGCAGTGGTCTTGGATGCAATTTTTTATAGTATGCAGCAAGTAAACTAATAATTTTTAAAAATTAAAATAATATTTTATTTTTTCTTATTCGTATCTTATTTAATTCTTAAAGAAGAGTTCATTAAATCTTTTAAGCTGTCGGTAGCTTCTACATTCTCCTCGCACGAAATAGA
The DNA here is from genome assembly GCA_902621675.1 of uncultured Prochlorococcus sp. Lineage (GTDB taxonomy): Bacteria > Cyanobacteriota > Cyanobacteriia > PCC-6307 > Cyanobiaceae > Prochlorococcus_A. The sequence goes on from CACNMX010000005.1 coordinate 7,713, forward strand.
GAAGCTTTTTCTTTTTGAAATAAATTTGGTATGACTTATTTTGCAGAGCCAAATTACATAGAATATGACCTGTGGTTTGATTCAAATATTAATGCAGTTGATTTAATTAACTATTCAGATGAAAATGAATTTTGTAATTTTACGCATAAAAAATTCCATAAGATATCAAGTTTAAATTTAGTTATTGGTTCCTCAAAATATAAACAAATGATGATTTTTTCTTTTTTATAATTACCTTGCAGAGTTAATGCATTCCTTTATTGTTTTATCTCTCTGATTCTGGCATAGCAAAAGTAAATTTTTTGATATAAATTTTTAAGGCATTAAGCACTAAAGTTTAATTATCAAAGAGCTAAATCGCAATAATTTCCAGCACTCATATTTACTGAATTTTGTGAAGTAATTCTTTCTAAGTTTTTATTTAAATTATTAGCTTGATTAGAAGCCGAATAAAATCCAACTGTTAAAAAAACAAGTGTGATAGAAGTTACGATTGTGCTGAACTGGATAACTCCATCTGCCAGAATAGCTGGAGTTTTTAGAGATAAAATAGCTTTTTTTCTCTTTGCTTTTGATTTTGCCACAATGTTAACCTTTACTTAAATTTTTCTTAAGTTATTTTTAATAATAAGTAAAAAAAATAATTTGTCAGTTAGTAAATTTACTCATTTTGATGAGTCGTTCGAATCGAGAAATCTTAATATTTTCAACTATTAATTTATATTGACCTTAAAATTTATAGCTTCTTTAAATTTTTAAGCGTCTTGACTTTCTTTAAACAAATTTATTTTTAAATTAATTACCTCTTAATTTTCGTTACTTACTTTAAATTTATCGACTAAATATTGACGCCTTATTTAGCTGATTTCATATGAACAAATTAAATATTTATAAAACAAAAACAATAAACTTTTTAAGAAAATATTCATTAAATATTTTTATGGCTATTGTAGCTATCAATTCAGATTCTATTTCAAGTACTCTTTAAGAAAATAGAAATATTTTAAATGAAAATGTAAAGTTACTAAGATATAAAGAGATTTGCGCGAGATATTATACTTTTTATTCTTCTGGAACTGATGAGCAGGCAGAAAGTAGAGAGGAATTGACAGCTTCTTTGTTAGATGTTCCATTGGAGCTTGTTGATACTTTTTGCCAAAGGATGATATAGATATTTTTCTCTTAATAAATTGAGAATTTTTAAAAAGTTTTTTGCACCGTATTGAAAATGAAATGTAGTATTTTAAATTTTTGCAGATAGTTATGATTTAATTAAACGTTTATAATTTTATTATCGTATTTTTTAAAATTAAATTTAAAAATGGTTTAATTATCAAAATATATGATGTAATTTTAAGTAAATTTAAAAAAATTATATATTTTTAAAATGTCAATTAAGGGTCTAATTCTATTCGATATAGATGGAGTTATTAGAGATGTTTCGAATAGCTATAGAATGGCAATTATAAAAACAGTAAAGCATTATTGTTTTTGGGAACCAAGTATTTTCGAAATTGATGAAATAAAAAATGAAGGGATTTGGAACAATGACTGGGATTTAAGTTTAGAACTAATAAAAAGACACATAGTAAGCAATAGATTAACTATTACACCTCCAACAAGGAAAGAATTAGTTTGCCATTTTGAAAATTTATATTTTGGTTTGAAATCACCTCTAGAATCAGAAATTTGGACAGGATTTATAAAAAACGAAAAAATTCTTATCGAGAAAAATATTTTTAGCGAACTAACTAAAAATAGTATTTTGTGGGGTTTTGTAAGTGGAGCAGAAAGGGCATCAGCTGAATATATATTAAAGAATAAATTAAAACTTCTGAATCCTCCGCTAGTCGCGATGGGAGAAGCTCCAGATAAACCTGATCCTAAAGGTTTTATTTATTTATCTAAAAAATTACTTAATCAAGAGCTTGGAAGATCAGCTCCTCCCATAGCATATATTGGAGATACGGTAGCAGATGTTAAAACAATTATTAATTCAAGAAAAATAATTCCAGAGCAGAAATTTATAAGTCTTGCTGTCGCTCCACCACATTTGCATTTAAAAAACAGTTTAAAAGCGAGAGAAATATATGAATCCAAACTAAAGATTGCAGGAGCAGATTTCATACTGAATTCAGTAAATGATATAAAAAATATTTTTAAAAATTTATTTTTTTAAAATAAATTAGTATTTAGATTAAATCATAAACTTTAAAAAAAAAGGCTATCGTAGCTGAATCTTTTATTACTCCAGAGTAAATTAAATCTCTGATTTTCTCTTTACTAAAAAATAAAACTTCGATTTCCTCATCATCATCTTTATCGAATAAATTAGCCTCTTTAAAAATATTGTTAGCTAAAAACAAATGTATTCTTTCATTAGAATAAGATGGCGACTCAAAGATTTCTCCAAAATATTTGAAACTTTTTGAAGAATAGCCAGTCTCTTCTATGAGTTCTCTTCTTATAGTCGATATTGGCTTTTCATTATTTTTAATAGTACCTGATGGGAATTCTAAAATATATTCTTCAACTGGAAATCTATATTGATTTAAAACAATTATCTTTTCTTGTTCATTCTTAGCTATCACCATTGTTGATCCATTATGGTCAATAGAACCATATCTCCCTATGGAGGAATTATTTAGCTTTAAATGTTCGATTTTTAAATTTACATTTTTAGTGGTTTCAAAAATTTCTCTCTTAAAAAAAATATGATTTTTTTTGGATTCGGAATCTGATTTCATTATTTCATATTATATAAATTATTAACCTTTATTTTAATAAGATATATCTTAAGGAAATGGCACATCTTAATTTGATGAAAAATATAAATTTAAAGGATAAAAAAGAATTCTTTAGAATGATTAATTATTTATTTTCTCAGAAAGGTAAAGAACAATATGGAGGTGAGGAAATAACAGTCTCAGATCATATGCTTCAATCCGCTACTCATGCGGTAAATAACGGTTTATCAGATGAAATCATTATCGCATCCCTTTTTCACGATGTAGGTCATTTACTTCTTGATCAAGATATCTATTCTAAATATAATGATCATGAAAAAATAGGTGCAGAATTTATTAAGGACTTTTTCTCAGATAAAATTTTTAATTGCGTAAGAATGCATGTTGATGCCAAAAGATACCTATGTACAAAAGATTCTTCTTATTTTGCAAAACTTTCATCAGCTTCAGTAGCATCATTGAAGGTTCAGGGAGGTGAAATGAATAAGGAAGAAATAAAAAGTTTTGAAAAAAATCAGTTTTTTAATGAAATTTTATTGGTTAGAGAATTAGATGAAAAGGCAAAAGATACTAATTTTAAAAACCTAGAATTGGAATTTTTTATTACAAAAATTGAAAGTATTTTTTTAAGCTAAAAATTTAAATATTCTTCAGCTATTTCTTCTGCGAGTCCAAATGATTGGGTCATTCCAGCACCGCCCAAACAATTGACTATTAGGATTGAATCATCAACTTCTTTTATTAACTCAGTTCCTCCTATTAACTTAGGATATATTCCGTTCCATCTTGAGGCTATCTCAATTGAAGGAAGACTTATAAAACTCTTAACTTGATCGACAATAAATTTATTTATTTCTTCATTATTAAAAGGATCAAAAGTTAATCCATACTCATGAGAATCTCCCAAAATAATTTCACCTAATCCATTTTGAGAAATCATAATATGTATTCCGTTTTCAATTGCAAAAGGGAACTCTTTTTTATATCTATCTTTTAAAGAATTAATTGATGAACATTCAGCAAAAGAATCATAATGCGTTAATGTAAAACCTGAACAAAGTGCAGGTCCTAACTTAAAGTTTTTAGGTTGAGTAATTGTTCTTAACATTTGAAGCTTGCTTTTGGTTGTATGAAATTTCTTATATTCTTGAGGAAATAATGATTCAAAATCGGCTCCTGAACAAATTATACTTTTTTTTGTATTAATCTTATTACCATCACTTGTAACTACTAAATTTGGCTCAACACTTGAAACTGTTGTACCAAAATTAAATTCAACTCCATATTTATTCTTTAATAAAATTGTAATCTTTTTAATTGCCTCTCTAGGATCAACAATCATTTCAGTAGGACTCCACAATCCTCCAATTAATCCTTTACTTAAAACATAAGGGCTAAGATTCAAGATTTGCTTTATTGAAAGTAATTCTGCACTTGAATTTTTAAACTTAGACAAATCACAATATTCTTTCATAACCTGATATTCATCTTCTTTATATGCCAAAATAATTGAACCAACTTGATCTAAAAAAAAGTCGCTGCTTTGGGCTGTCTCAATCCATATTTTTCTAGAATTAAGAGCTCTACTATATAGCTTTCCAAAAGGTTGACCAATTGGCCATATCATTCCAAAGTTTCTTATTGAAGCTCCAATAGCTTTTTCTTCTCTCTCAAAAACTTTTACACTAAAACCTCTTTTTACAGCTGATAATGCATGAGCAAGACCTACAATACCTGCTCCAATAATAGCTATATCAGTTTTACAATTTTTAGACATCAATAAATTGATTTAAGTAAGATGAAAATTCATTTAAGGAAGAAAAAAGTCCATCATTTTTATAAGCCTCAAGCTGTTCTTTTGAATGAGTTCCATTTGTGACTGCAAAAGATTTTAAACAGCCTGCACTTACTCCTGATTTCAAATCAGATGGGGTATCACCTATAACAACTACTGATTTAGGATCATCAATTCCTAAAACATACATTGCCTTTTGAATCATATATGGAGAAGGACGGCCTTCGTTATTATAAATTTCTGAAGGGGTTACTGATACATCAATAATTGAAGATGGGCCTCCCACATAATTATCATTAAGTCCTAAATCCCATCCAAGATTTTTAAGTATTATGTTTGTTACTTTTCTATAAAAACCTGTGTTTAATCCAATAAAAATATTTTTTGTTTTTAAGGATCTAAATAACTCAAGACAGCCTTCTGTTGGTTCAATATCAGTAGATAAATAGTGACTTTCTAAGATATCCTTAAAAGTTTCAAAAGATTTATTCACATAAGTTTCAAATTTATTACTACCTTTACCAATTCTCTCTTCCCATAATAATTGAAAGACCTTCTTTTTTGGAATGCCATGTAATCGATCAACTTCATTTTTATTAGTATTTAAACCTGTTCTTGAGGCGGCCTCTAAAAAACATCCAGTAACTTCATTTTTATCCTTCACAGTAGTGCCAGCCATATCAAAAATAACAAGTTTTATTTTCATATTTTTTTTCTTCATAATATTGATTTTATTCATTTAAGTTTAAGTAGTGTTTAAGTTTCTAATGGATTAATCCAAACAGAAGATTTTTTCGAAACATTCCTAGAAGTAAATTCATAAATTAACCTTACGAATAGACTTGTTAAAACGATAAGAGTAGACATTGCAGCCGCTGATGCTGTATCTCCTGCATCATCCATGTTTACAATTGAAACAGATGAAACTGGTATTTTTGCTGGGTAGAGAAAAATAATAGCTGATACAGTTATCATTGAATTAACAAAATAATAACTTCCTATCTCTAAGATTGTTGGGAGTGATAATGGTATCGTTATTCTTAAAAAGGTTTTATAAAAAGGAACTTTTAAAGACTCTGATACCTCTTCAAATTCCTTATCAATTTGTTTTAAAGTTGTTGTTGCTGATATAAAACACACTGTGAAAAAATGTATGATATTAGCTAATACAAGGATTCCCATTGTTCCATAAAGTAATGAGAAAGGATTAAATATTTTAAAATCTAAAAAGGGTACAGAGAAAGAAGGTTTATTAAAAAAAAGAATATAGGATAAGCCAAGTACTAAGCCAGGAATTGCAATTGGTAATGTTGAAAAAAAGTATATTAGCATTCTTATTTTTTTTAATGGTTTAAATTTTTCTACTAAATAAGCTGTAAAAAATACAAATATAGTCCCAAATATTGCAGTATAAATTGACATGAAAACAGTATTAAAATAAGGTTCATAACCATTTCCAGCTACATTAGAAAATCTAAAGTTTTGTAATGATAGAGAAATATCGTATGGCCATATTTTAATTAGCGAGGCTAATACTATAGATGAAAAGACCCCAATTACTAAAATCAAAATTAAACTGCAAAAAATAAACATTATTGAATCAACTATCAGATTCTTCCTTGGTTTAAACGGTATAGATTTTCCCGAAATTAGAGATGCTTCATTCTTTTGGAAATTTTTATCAATTAGAAAAGCCAAAATTGAGGGTACTAAAAGATAGATGCTAATAGTTGCTCCCATGGCAAAGTTTTGTTGACCAACAACTTGTTTATAAATATCTGTAGCAAGTACATTAAAGTTCCCCCCAACAACTTTAGGAACTCCAAAATCCGTAAAAGATAAAATAAAACATATAAAAAATGAATTCATCAGTCCATATTTGATATTGGGTAAAGTAATAGTTAAGAATTTTCTAAGTGGAGATGCTTTCAGAGATTCTGCTGCTTCATATAATCTTTGATCGCTAAGATTTAATGCTGACACAAGAATAATTAGAGCTTGAGGAAAGCAGTAAAAAATTTCACCTATAATTATTCCATTAAAACCATATAGATTTATATCAAATCCAGGAATAGTCCCAAAAAATCCTTGAGTAATTAAACCTTGTTTTCCAAAAATATAAATTAAACCTATGGCAACAGCCAGGGGTGGAATATATAAAGAAAATAAGCTAAAAGTATTGAAAAATTTTTTTAATGGTAATCTTGTCCTCGTGAGAGCATAAGCATAAATAAATCCAATTAATACAGAAAAAAAAGTCGTAGTAATTGCCACCTTTAAGCTATTTATAAAGGATTGCGTTAAGGATGGATTTTGAATATAGTTTATAAAATTTTCTAATCCTATAAAATTATTTTTGTTATCACTAAAGCTTTTTAAGAATAATGGAAGTAAAGGAATTATGATAAAAAAGCTAACTAATATAAATACAAAAATAATTAAAGTTCTTAATAATAAGATGTTAAAACTTTTGTTAAAATTTTTTTTAAAATACATTGACTTATAAATTACTTTCAAATAATTTAATTTTTTCTTTTTTTAATTTAATATCTATAAAATCTCCAATTTTTAAATTATTAGAGATCACTTGATTAGAAATAACGTCTACAAAAATATTTTCTTCTAGCTTAGATTCTAAAACTACTGTTAATCTAAAAATTGTTCCTAAATAAGTAATTTCTTTTATTTTTACTCTAAGAATATTTTCTTCCTTTTCTATATTTTTTCTGAACTTAATAATTTCAATATCTTCAGGTCTAATACCAAGCAAGCAGTTTTCTAAAAATGAATATTCTGTATTCTGTGAAATTAAAAATCTATTATTAAGATAATAAAAAACACAATTTTTCTTATCATATTTACCTTTTAACAAATTCATCTTCCCTATGAAATCAGCAACAAACGGTGTAATTGGATTTTTATACAATTCAAAAGGTGTTCCAATTTGAGCAATATGACCTCTTTCCATGACTACAACTCTATCTGCCATAGATAAAGCTTCAGTTTGATCATGGGTAACCATGATAGTAGTTAAATTAAGTTTCTTTTGTATTAGTTTAATTTCATTTCTTAATTTTGATCTAACTTGAGCATCTAGGGCTGAAAGAGGTTCATCTAATAAAAGTAAACCAGGAGATAATGCCATGGCTCTCGCCAAAGCCACTCTTTGTTGTTGACCTCCAGATAATTGAGATGGAAATTGGTCAGAATATTTTTCTAATCCAACCAAACGAAGTAAATTATTAGTTCTTTTTTCAATTTCTTTTTTATTTATTTTTTTATTTTCAAGACCATAAGCTATATTTTGTTTTGCATTAAGGTTTGGAAATAATGCATATGACTGAAAAACAATTCCAAAGTCTCTTTTCTCAGTGGGGGAATTAGAAATTAAAAGCCCATCTTGAACAATATCGCCATTTGTTTGTCTCTCTAAGCCAGAAATTATTCTTAGCAGAGTTGTTTTTCCACAACCACTTGGTCCTAATAAACATAAAAATTCTCCCTTAAAAACATCCAAGTGAATATTTTTCAAAACGAATGTTTCCCCAAAGTTTTTACTGATATTTTTGATTTCTAAATATTTAAAACTTCCTTCTTTTTTAATCATTAAATTTAAAATAATTATTCATCTAGATGATAAATTCCATGAATTGCTAATTCATGGAATTTATATATATGCTTTTAATTTTTACTTAGGAGCAGATTTGCCATCATAGCGTTTTGCCCACTCTGCTAGTATTCTCTCCCTATTTACAGCAGCCCATTGTAAGTCATTTTTTGCGAGCTGTTTCTCTGGATTAGAAGGGAAACCTTTAGGAAGCGGAACATCAGTTTCAACAGCTGTTATTGCAAAACTTTTTGCATATTCTCTTGAGACTTCAGGAGAAATTGCCCAATCAAGAAAAGTCTTAGCAGCAGGTTTTATTTTATCTTTTTTGATAAGGGCATTAGCTTCTACATCCCATCCAGAACCTTCCTTAGGGAAAACAGCCTCAATTGGTTGCCCCATATTTACCTGTTTTACAGCTCTGTAACCAAATGAAACCCCTATTGGATACTCTCCTTTACCTGCAGCCTTACAAGGCTTAGATCCAGAATGCATATACTGAGCAATATTTTCATGAAGTGCATCAAGGTAATTCCAACCATCCTCTTCAGAAGGTAAATTTTGTAATCTTGAAGCTACTGACAAATAACCTGTTCCAGAGGAAGCAGGGTTAGACATAACTATGTGACCTTTGTATTCTGGTTTTGTTAAATCTGCCCAAGATTTAGGTATTGATAGCCCGTTTTTTTGAGCCTCAATTTTATTAACACAAAAAGCAGAAATCCAAGAATCAATTCCAACCCATGAAGGTTTTTTTGCAGGATCCCTAAAGCTTGGTTTAACATTCGAAAGGCCTTTTGGAGCATAACCTTGAATCAAACCTCTATCATTAGCTACTAATAAACTTGAAGCAGCTAAACCCCAAACCACATCTGCCTGTGGGTTTTCAGCCTCAGCCAATAATTTCGCAGTAACTATACCTGTTGAGTCCCTAACAATATTAACTTCTATATTAGGGTAATCTCTCTCAAAGGATTTTAGGTAATTTGGTATTTGGTCATCTTCTAGAGCAGTATAAACAGTAATTGAAGCCTTTTCAGAACCTTTTTTACCCCACCACCATGCATTTGCTGAAGGTGCAAGTGCTGTTCCTATAACAGCTGCCCCCATTACAAAAGAAAATAACTTTTTCATTTGGTTTGTATTACTAATCATAATATGCAAAATTGTATGATTTTTGTTTTAAAGAAAAATATAAATTTTATATAAGGTTTGGTTAAGTAATTTCTAATCTTGTTAAATTTCATTTAAGCAGTAAGCACAAATAGATTGATTAATAAAACTTTTTTCAGATTTAATTGCATATTTTTTAGTTTAAAAAAACCGTTTATATTTTTTGTTTATCTATTAATAAGAAGGACCGCTTAATTTATCAAGTAATTCATATTTATCTCTTTTTTCATACCAATCATTTAAATCTTTTTCACTTATTGTTCTGAATAAAAATAACGATATCTTCTCCAGGTAATCAGCAATATAAATTCTTTAAATTGGATTAAAACAAATAAAAACAACAAAAATTGAACCTAACAAAAGTATTGTTTTTAATAAGCGTCCCCTCAAATTTCCCTCAAATTTTCTAGTTAAGCAGCATCTAGATTTAATTCTTCTTGTTCAAAATTTGCTTTATTTTCCTTAATTTCTTGATTAGCCCATTGCAATAATCTTATAGATAATATTAAGTCTCCATCTAACCATGCTCTAATAGCCATAGCTCTTCTAGGATCATAAAATTTTTTCTTTCTATACCAATCAAAAACATTCTCATCTGATTTGTCTCCATTGCATGAAAGACAAGCTGGAACACAATTTTCTGTTAAGTTTAAGCCTCCTTTACTTCGTGGCAATATATGATCAATAGATTCTGAAGGTTTTCCGCAATATATGCATCTTTTGCTCGTAAATGTATGAATAGACTTTCGCCAGAATCTTAATTTGAGCTTAGGGCATAAATCCTCTAAAAACACTGCATCATCAATATGCATTAAGATTATTCAATTATCTATATTTATGTCATATGAAATTTAAAAATAATTTAAGAAAACGTTATCTTTAAGAAATTAAATTATTTTCAAAAACCAATCACAAAATAATTAATTTCAAATAAATTTTTAATTAATTTTCTCATAACTTTTTCTACTTTTTAGTTTGAGCTTTTCCTCTTGAGAATTTGGTTATGGGATTAACAATATACATTTAACTTTATAACTCACCTTTTCTTTATGTGGAGTCTAGTTATTTAGTTGAATATAATAAGCTAAGAATTTCAAAAAAAATGTCTGATAAAAAGAAAGATACAAAAAAAGATTTTAAAAAGAATAAAGCTATGCTTGCTTACGGAGTGATACAACTAGGATCAGCAGTTGTATCAGCTGTTGCCTTAGTAGCTATTGCACTAAGCTTTTGCTCATTAAAAAAAGAATCAAAGTTCTTTAATGAATGTGTTGAAGAAATGAAAGCGACTGGTTCGCAAACAGCTGATGCGGTTCGTTTCTGTACTGGTGGTTAGCATTAGGTAAATTAAGTGTTTCCGATATTTTTATAAATAATATTTAATTTGTCTTAGTTCATATTAACCATAAATTAATTTTTTCTTATTTTCCCCTTAGTAAAACTAATAAATAAACTAACTAAAATTTAAGTGGTTATAAATTTAGGAAAATTTTATGAGTGGAGATTATGAGACATTAGAAATCAATCAACCTAAGATTTCTTATTTTAAAAAGAGATCAGAAGATAATACTTTATGGCTAGAGGAAATGATTAAAGAGATTGAAAAGATTGAAGATACGAATTACAATTTATCTGATGCTGCTTAATCTACGATGGTTTGTGATTAATGATATTTATTGAGTAATCTATTGTAAATTACCAACAATAATATTATTCAACCTATACCAAGAATTGCATGGTATGGGTCTTAATGATTTTGCTAAAGCTCATTTAAAAATTCCATTAATTTAGTCTTTGGGTCGAGGTAATATCAAGCGTTTCATTTAAAAAACATAAGTGACTTAATCGCATTTTTTCTTTCGATATATTTTCTGCATTTCTTTTTGTTCTGATAAATAATCTTCTTTTGCTTGTTTATTAATTTGATCATATTTGGCTTTAAATTCTTCTATAAGAGCTTGAGCATTTTGTCTTCTTTCTTTGGGCATAAAATCAAAATCTTCATCACTATAATTTCCACTTTTTAAGATAGTTTCAAACAAATAACATTCACTAGATAAATCAATATCAAATTCTTTTATTAAGAAATATTCATTACATAAGCTTTCTATTTCATAAGGACTATCAAAAAGATCCTCCCATTTTGTTTCTATTGCATAAATTTTGGTAATTTTATCATTAGCAAATTCTTTGCTTTGTTTTGCAAATGATATTTTTTGCTGATAATCATTTTTTGATTTATTTATTGCAAATTTAAGGTCTTCGCATAATCTTGCTTTATCGTTTCCGAAACCAAATATAAGTGGGAAAACAATAAATAAAGCTAAGCGTTTCATTTAATCGTTGACTTTTTGGTCTAATAATTCTTTTAATTCCTTTGGTAAGTTTAAAAAAGAATCTCTTAAATTTTCATTCTTTTCTCCTATATGCAGTATCCACTCTCTAAATTCTTCTGCTATTGCATAACTGTTTTCATATCTTTCTAGATTATCCATAACAGAAATTCTTTTAGTAGCCCAACAAGTCGCTATATCAATTCTTTTTTTTGTTTAGTATTTACTGCCAAAATTCATCTAATGCATCAAACACTCTGTTGAGATAATCGTTTGCTCCTATACATTCCCATTTCCCCTTTTCACCAATCGCACATTTGTAGTGCAGTTCTCTCTTGAGTTGCATTAGTTTATTGGTCATAGCAACCTTGTCTAGTCTTCCGTTCATAGTAATTCCCTAGCTTCTGTCAATATTTGATTCTTTAAAAAAACAAGCGCGTCTAGTTTTTCTTCTTTTTCTTCATAATTTTCAAATTTCATTTCTGCAATTTCAACAATTGCTTTATCAACCTTTTTAAGCTGTTTCTTAATAACTCTCTTTTTAACCTGTTTTTTAATAATCCTTTTTGGAATTTTGGTTGTTTCCATTGGAATTACCTTTTTTCTTTATATTCTCTTTATTTTCTTCAAAATGCGAGTCCCTAACTTTAAATTCTGGTTAAATTATCTACATAATATCGTTAAGAATATAGTTACCGCTCTTTCAATTTAATTTAATCAATCATTGGGTTTTTCATTCTTTCTGATCAGTTGGTCTAAAGTTTTTTGATCTGAGACAACAATAAAATCATCAAAATGGATAGATTGATCGGGGTATTCAATTCCAATTTGTTTTCCCGAGTCTCTATAAACACCTATTCTTACGTTAGTACCAGTGTATTTTCCTTTCCAGTCAGATGTTATGCCTTTGTAGTCAAATATTAATTTATTATCTTTGAAGACTTTTACAAAACCATCATCATCATTTGTATTATAGATTCCAATTTTATACGTGCTCCATTCACCTAATTGAGTCACACTAAATGTTTTGTTCGGTGTGAGTTTAAAATTATTTTTTATTTTTTTTTCACCTCTAGTTTTTTCATTACGCACAAACCAATTTGAACCATTTTTTTTATATTTTATATTAATGCGATGCTTAATATTATCTTCTTTACTCCTTCTATTGAAACCAGTACCAGCAGTATTACCTGTTATTTTTAATGTTTTTCCAGCATCATCAAAACTTATTCTTACAAGAGGATGCGTTCTAATAGATACAAGTCGATTTTTAAATTCAAAAAATGTTACTCTGCCATCTGTATGTTTAAAATCTTCAGGAAGTCTTGTTTTAAAACCAATCCATATTTCTTTATTTAAAGTGCTTCTTTGCTTTGTCTCAAATATTGCTCTTTCTGTTTCTTTTCCTGTCCCTTCTTTAAGAGGATCATTATTCCATCCATGTTTCACTGTAACTTCAAGATACTTATTGCCATCAAGATCTTTTTTAACTGTATATGGTTTTAAACCTGCTCCCTTATCGTAGAGTCGAAATATTTTGTTGAACGATTTTTCTATACCCCCACCAGAAGGAGGATTTGAGGATGAAGGGTTAGGATTAGCAACTTTTAATTTTCCTTCTTCTTGATTTTCAAAGTCCTCAGAAAAATTCCAAGGAGATTTTGTTTTTTTATCTACATAGTCTGGAACAAGTACCTTTTCCCATGAGTATGAATTACCAGTAGCAAAACACATCAACACTAGAAAAATGTATAATAATTTTTTCACAAAAAAAGGGGATTTTATCTCTCCAATTTTATATCGACTTTCAATCACCGTACCTAGTCTATTGGCCATAACAAATACATTTACCCCTTTTCCAGTTTGAACATTTTTTCTTTTTGCATTTCTTTTTCTTTTTCTTATTAGCCATCTCAAAAGCGCTTACTAGTATTCAAATCTTTTTTTAATTCTCTAATTTTTTATGTTATAAATCTTTTCAGCATTCAAGTAAGCAATCTTTTTAGCAACTTCTTCAGGTAATTGATTTAAAATATCACGATAAATCCTCACTATTTTTGAATATTTTTTCCAGCGGTGTTTTTTATGCGCATCAGTGGCAAATAACAATTTATCTTGATACTCGATTAAGATTTCTTTCCATTCATTTTTTAATTGCTTTTCATCATTTAAAAATGCAGATCCTAATTTGGATTGTTTAGTAGGATCACAGATGTTTCTTTTTTTTTTATTTTTTTTCGATATCGTCATATATACATTGTCATGTGTTGAAAGGACTAATTTGGCCTGTTTTGGACTCCCAAAACCCATATGAGGTATTATGAATTTTTGATTTGGGAAATCAAGGAAAAGTTTAGAAAATTTAGGCCAATCTCTTTCCCAAGCATAAAACTCCCAATGTGTCATAACAGGAATATTCTTTGAAGAAACCTTCACTAAAAAGTCAGCAAACCCTTTTCCTGATGGATCTCTATATATTTCTCCTGATTCATGCTGGCGCGAAGTAGTATTACACTTGTCTGCATGAGTAAATAAGATTTCTCCTACAAAAGAATATTTATATTTATCAATATTTTTCAAAGTTCGCTTTGTGAAGGATTTACCAATGTCATTTTTATGCAAAAAATACTTTGGTGCACCAAGCACTATTAATTCTTTGTTGTCTCTATGCAAATTGAGTAATGCTTTTTCATTTTCACCTAAGTATTCTCTACTTCTGGCAAAAAGCGCAATCTTGTAAATTCCAGCATCTCTCACTCTAGAAATAGCTTTTTCAAATCCTGGTTTTTCATCTAATTGAGCCATTGCATCAAAAAGCGGACCCTCATAACCATAGACTTCAAAGGGGGATAAAAGTGCAACTAGTAGTGTTAGTATTAAGCGTTTCATTCTTTTATGCATGCTGTTTCCCAAGTCTCTTTCAAAATAGAATTATATATTCATAATCTAAATCTCTAAAAAATAATTACCCTGAGAATCCCATTTTCTGTTCTGCTGCCATTAATGAACCAACAAGCTTATGCTCAGCAATTTTTTCATCGTCAGTCATAACTGGCTTGATATCAAAATCTATATCAAACTTAACTTTCCAAGGAGCAAAGTGTTCTGTCATTTTTATACCTTCTGAAGCCTGGACAATAATATAAACATTATTTGAGTAAGAGGCATGATACCTCCCCAAAACTTTAAATCCTTCAAACTCATCATTCAAAGTTCCATCTTCAACAACCTTTAAAAAAAGATCGTAAGCTGCACCCATGAGAGCAACATTTTTAAAAGTTGCAGTTACAAAATAAGTATTCATTTAATTAATAAATCTAAAATTATTTCTAGGATATATTATTTAAAATTGAGTTAAGGATCTTGAATTGAATACTTCTGCTAAAGGAATTTTTTTAGATCGACTGTAAATAATTAAACCGCTTGAAGTTCTCTAGCTTTTATAAATGCTTTTTTAGTAGTTGTAGTTTTAGCGTAATCATATGATTCAAGATGTGTTCTTAATGTATGCCCCATTGCATCAGCAACACTTCCCGCATCAATTCCTAATTGATGACCTCGTAATGAATAAGAATGTCTAAAGCTATAACAACCAAGACTTTCACCTCTTTTAGCCATTAATGCTTTAAGAGAAATCCAACCCGCTTTCTGTTTTAACCATTTACCCATCTGATCACCAACACCCTCAACAGTTTTGCAATCTGGCATACATTGATAGGGAAGTTCTAATAGACCCGCTTTGTACAATCTGACTACTTCTTCATAATGAACATTGCCATCATTATCAACTAAATAAAGAGGTTCTAATATTCTTGGTTTTGTTACGCCCTGACCCGATCTTTTTTCATACATACACCAAAGTTCATCTTTTCTCTTTTTATAAATCAAGTGTCTTAACTCAATAGGTCGTAAACCAAAAACAGCACAAAGCTTCATTGCATTAACCCATTTTTTAGCAGCGATTATGTGATGCGGTTGCCCTGTTTCTGTTGGTAGAGAATTTATTAAATTAATAAACTCTTGATCTTCTATTGATGCTTTTTTATTTTTAGCTTTTTTAGCTTTTTCAGATGGTCTTCCAATGTATTCTCTTAAGTCATCTGGTGGAAGCCATTGATTAGGATAAGTTTTCTTAGTAACGCAATATTTTAAAAAAGAAGCAAGATTTCTCACTCTTTGTTCTCTAGCTCTACCACCAAGTTCATAAGTTAATGGTTTTGGTGCAATATTATTTCTTGCCATAAAGTCAGTAACTTTTTCAATTCCATTTTTTGCACAAATTTCTAATAATTTATCTGCATTTATTGGAGCATCTTTGGTTTTTAATAAGTTAACTGCATAATCAATGACAGGTTCATACTCTTTAGTCCAAGTTATATCTTTAATACCAGTTCCCATCTCTTTTTTATATTTTTCAAAATCTTCTTTAGCACGAACCCAATCATGAGAATAAGTTAATTTAGGAGCTAATCCCGCACATACAGCAACAGCAGAATCAAAATCACCGCCATTATTAGCCATCTCTACATAGATATTCCTAACCCGCGTAATAATATCTCCCATGTCTTGGGCAGAGTAAGAAAAAGGAATATTATTTTTCATTAGTTGTGCAGATCTCATTCCTTCACCAGTTCTCACCTCTAATCTTGCAAGTCCTCTATGTTCTCTAACAGTCCAACCCTTTGCAGTAGAAGACCTAATGGCCATCTTAAAACCATTTACCCATGCTTCATTATTTTTAAGTTTGGGCATTAATTTGCGTACATATATGCACAATGTACGCAATTTGTACGCAAAATGCAACCACAGAGTGTCTTCGGGTTATAACAAAGATTGACTAGATATTGCACTCAATCCATTGACACTATTATAATCTAAGCAAGTAAAACGCTTGTTATTACTACAAAAATTCTTTTTGTGACTATGTTTACTAACATCCCTGTCATAGATTAGAATGATGTTTAGCGGGGCGTGGCGCAGCTTGGTAGCGCGGGTGCTTTGGGAGCACTAGGTCGCAGGTTCGAATCCTGTCGCCCCGATCAGTTATAGCAGTAAGTCTCAGCTAATAATATAAAACAAGCAAAAAAGTGAGCACGCAAATGGCACGCATAATAACTTTAAATATTTGAAAAAAATCTTTAGCACTCAAATAAGGAACACGGTAAAATTTCTCTAGTGAGAAAAATTTAAAAGTAAAAAATATAATTGCTAGATGAATTTTAAAAACAAAAGGAAGATATTATCGTTCATTTATAGGTATTCACTTAGAAGCTTTTTTTTATTGATTCTATTTACTGTCAATAAATCACTAGCTAATAATTGCCAGAACATTGGTGAAATTGGAACCTCTGGCAGTTGTAATGGAAAACTAATTGTTAGCAGACAAAATCTTCTCGACGCAATCTCAGATGGAAGCTATGCCGTTATTGGCCCAGGCAATATTAGTTACACATTTGCTGAGGGTGGTACTGGTGATATTTATACAGGAAACATAAATGATTTCTCTTCATTATTTAAAGGTAAAAAAACTTTCAATCAAGATATTGGGTATTGGGATACAAGCAGTGCCACAAATATGTCTGAAATGTTTTCTAATGCCAGGAAATTCAATCAAGACATCAGTAATTGGGATGTAAGTAATGTAACTAAAATGAACAGAATGTTCTTTAACGCAAGATATTTTAATCAAGACATTAACGGTTGGGATGTAAGTAATGTTGAGCAAATAAATCTCATGTTTAGGAATGCGCATAGGTTCAATCAATCTTTGAATAGTTGGGATGTAGGGAATGTGACACAAATGGCTCATATCTTTAGGGGTGCAAAAGTATTTAATGGCAATATTTCTGCTTGGAACACCTCAAAAGTGAAAAATTTCATAGCAGTTTTTGATGGTGCAAAAAGTTTTAATCAAGACATAAGTAATTGGGATGTCAGCTCTGGAACAAGAATGAATCATTTCCTAAGGAACAATGCTGTTTTCAACAAGGATCTATCTGGCTGGGATGTGCGCAAATTTCGCTCTGAGCCAAGACATTTTGCTCCAAATTTATTAACTGCGGGAGGAGTAAAACCATGTTGGGGATTAAATGGATGCGCATCTGCAGATTTAATTCCGGTTCTAAGTTCCTATTCACCAAATAATTTTGATGTTTCTCATGGAAGCAATCTTGATTTGGAGTTGAATTTTAATATGGCAGTTGAACTGGTAAGTAAAAAAAGTAATGTTATCCTTCACAAAATGAGTGGAAGCAACCTAAAAAAAGTTGCAACATATAATTTACTCAAATCAGACAAAGTTAGTTTCTCAGATGACAAAACAAAGATTACAATCAATATTGGGCCTAAAATTACAGACAATACAAAATATGTTGTCCAGATAAGACCTGGAAGTATCAAATCCTCCTCTTCAGGGGCATATTTCCAAGGTATCCAACCTGAATATCAAAAATCAGGAAGTATATGGTTTTCGACAGGTAGTAATGATCAAGTACTTGACATCATAGGAACCACTCCATCAAGTGGATCAAATTCATTAGAGACTGAAAACCCTCAGATAATAATCAGATTCAGTGAAGATATTGCTCTTGGTACAGGTAATGTAACCCTAAAAAAATATTCTGATGATTCTACTGTCAGAGCTTTTAACGTTGCCAATTCAACAGATCAGGAAGATTTACAAATAAATGACACTGATTTGACCATAAAATTAGTAGATACTAATGGTGATTCATTAGTTGTTGGATCCACCAAATATTATTTGCAAGTAGATGCAACTGCAATTGATAATGCAGGATCATCTAAATCATTCGCAGGAATTAGCAATAAAGATGCATATTCATACACAACTATTTCTGCCAGTAATTGCGGTGCAATAACTGGTCAGGCAAAATATTGGAAAGGTAAAGGAGTAGCAAGTAGCAGTGTAAAGATATATAGAGATAATTCTCTTGTAGATACAAAAACTACAGATGATCTTGGTTTTTATTATTTTTATCCCACTCAAACAGGAACTTACCATGTTGAGTTTGTAAAGCCTACCAGTATTTCTAATGCCGATAAATTAACAAGAGCAGCTTTATCAATACCACAAGGACAAGTAAATTCAGATGATATTGTTCCAGTCAACTCTGGGAGATGGGTAAGAAATATAGAAATCACTACAGCATGCGAGTTTCATGCAGAAATAGATGGCCTTTTAATTGATCCTGCAGGTGTTATCTATGATGCGACCACGCGCCAACCAGTCTCAGGAGCTACTGTCAGACTTCTATATAATGGAGAATTAGTTAATAACGACTGGCTGGACGACAGTGGTGGTGAAAATTCACAAATAACGAGTTCAGATGGACAATACAATTTCACTCTTAAGGCAGACTCAGCTGCAGACGGTACATACACGATAGAAGTTCTACCTCCAACTGCTTATAAATTTCAAAGTTCTCAAATTCCAGTAGAGGGTGATACATATTCACCCCAATTAGGAGGATCAGTAGAAGAGATTCAAGATCAGGAAGAAGCTCCTGCATCAGATCAAGATACAACTTATTATTTAACATTTTCATTCGTATTTACTAATGAAGCTGCCACCACGTCAAATGGAGTAATTAATAATCATATTCCTATTGATCCAGCTGTAGATCCCACAACCAAAGCAGATGTTAATGGTTTGGTAGAGGCATGGACTAATGCGGCTATTCGTTTTAACAAATCAAGTGTCAAAGCCGTTGATAAACGATTTGATTGGTTAAGAAGTAATCAAAATTCGGAAAAGAAATCTCATCAAGGTATAAATATTTCATTTGACAATCAATTATTAGAAAAGGCTTTAAATGGTTCTTCAACAAGATTCAAAGACTTAAATAATAGAGATATAGAAAGTTGGGCTAGATCTAATTGGTCTAATGAGAGACTAAAAAATGAATCGGATCAGGTTTTTAATGATCTTATTGATAACTCTGTAGATCTTGCTTTTGCCGAATTACGAGAAAAAACATTTAAGCCGAATCTGAATCCAACCGGAGGTGAATTAATTGGTAACTGGTCAGTTTGGACTAATGGTAAGATTCTTTTTGGAAATAAAGGTATTAGTTCAAAATCATCAGAACAAGATATCAATAGCTTATTTTTAACCTTGGGGATTGATAAACCCTATAAAGAGAATGGTTTATTTGGAGTTGCTTTCAATTATGGAAAAGATGATATAAGTGTAGGTAATGCAGGTAGTGGTATTGATTCTTCAAACTTAGGCTTTAATTTTTATTCTTCAAATATTCTAAAAGATAAATTTCCTATAGAATCTCAAATCGGTTTTGGAAAGATGGATATGAATACGAAAAGAATTGATAATTCTACTTCTCACATAGGACATAGAGATGTATACATGATTTTCGGCTCTACGAAGATTTTGGCAGAGCCTTTGAAAATCAAAAATTTTCAATTAACTCCTTATGGAAGATTAGATTTGGCTCATATTAATTTAAAGGCCTTTTCTGAATCTGGAAGTAGTCTCGCACTCTCATTTAAAGATCAAACTGTTAATAGAAAAATGGTCTCTTTAGGAGTAAATTTAGATAGGGATTTTATATTCGAAAATTGGAGATTAAAACCATTTTTAGGAATATCTTATGGTTATGATTTCACCGGAGATTCGATTGTAGATATGAATTATGTTGGTGACTCTCAAAATTACAGAATTATTCTTGATGAATTTAGTTCAAATAATTGGAACACAAATATTGGTTTTGAGTTTTTCAGGGATAATGATTGGTCAGGAAGTATTAGTTATGAGTATGAAAAAACAGGTTCTTCTTCTCATATAAATTCCTACCAATTTAATATTTCATGGTTCTTTTAAGAAAGTAAAGTAATTTTCGAAAAAACGTAATTAATTTGAAGCACGCAAATGGCACGCATATCCTTCCAAGCTAGTCCTAATTAGACCACACTTTTTTTTCTAAATATACTGATATAGCTATAAGTCTCAAATATAGCCTTAATCTTGCGGGTTCTTTGGCAGTACTAGGTCGCAGGTTCAAATCCTGTCACCCCGACTCTTAATAACTAAGTCATACTAGCTAGTTACCAAGACTCGCTTTTTTAATAGGAAATTGATATCACTCTGTTGATGTCAATTTGAGATTTTCTTGAAATTTCAGTTCTCCAAATTTAATTTTTTGTGAAAGTCGACCTACAATCAAGGAGGTATTATCTACTTTTTTAATGTCAAGTACCCAAGTCATAGAAAATTTAATTAATGGTTATGCAACCAGTGAAAATTCTTCTTTTCTAATACCGAATACAACTGAAGATTTTTTGGCTATAAGGCCAAGTGGAAATCCAATCTCTGCGCTGGGTTTAGTGGGAATGTTTGATAGTAAAGACTTAGTAGCAGAATCCTCAGAACTTATCAAAACACACAAAATTGAAATTTACGGAGAGATAGCATACGCGGTTTTCACTTTGAATGAAATTTTCAGATTTAAAGGAATTCAAAATAAAGATCTTTCAACTTACACTTGCATATTTAAAAAAGTAAACGGTACATGGAAATATGCCTTAATGCAAAGATCACAAGGAACTACTGATATGAAAACTTGGGAATAAATAAAACGCTTACTACTTGCACCGCAGGTAAATTAAGGCTTGGTTATCCTAAATTAAAAGCTCCTGAAGAAATACCTTTCTAATTAATAATGCGACTTCTCCCGTTACCGATTTTTATTTGCATTTATCTATACTCTTGGTGGAGATGTAAAAAAAATATTATCGCTAGTGATAAGCAACTAAAACCTTGCATTGATTGGGCATATACAAAAAATTTACCTCTACCACCAAAACCTTCTTTTATCGAGTTTTATATTATGTATGTCTCTTCTTTTTTAAAATTTCCCTTTGGGATAATTATTCAAAAACTACCTTTTGCAAAGAAAGTAAGATCCTACGAAAGAGAAATGAAATTAATATTTGATAAATGGAATCTAGAAAAAATTAAAAAAATAATTAACTAATTTTTTGATATGCCTGGAGTAAAGATATATAAATTCCTAATAATACAAATTTTGCCTCGCCTATTCCCATTATGTAGTGGGTTAATTATTCCAAAAATGAGTTAAAAATCCTTTGATTGGAGAGTTTAAAATATTTTTAGCTCTATAAGCTCTATGCATTACTTTTCTCAAAATATTATTTTTAATTGATAAATCAGAAATACAATAAAGAGTTAAAAACAAAACTACTTTTGCAAAAATGAGATTTGCATAATAAGAATAACTCTGCACTTATAAAAGCAAATTTCATTAAAACTTGAAATTTCTAAGAAGACCTAATATGAGAAATTTTTAATAGTTGAATAAGAAAGACTGAAGAAAAAACAAATGCGACAAGATCAACAGTCTTAGCGTTCGGAGAAGCTCCTGTTAGATATAAGATAGAGAAAATTGAAAGAAACGTATGAAGGAATTAGAAGAAAATACTATCGAACAAATAAGAACTCTTCTTAATTATTTAGAGCAAACAGATCTATTAAAAAATAAGGATATTCTTAGATGCCTAGATGTAATAGCAAGAGAGTATGGCGGACAAGTAGTTGACAAGAATTAAATGGCAAATCCAGATCAAAGAACAATATTGCTAGAACAAGCTTATGACGAACTAAAGGCAATTTGCACCAAGTTTCAAGACGAATCTGGAGCTTCAGATATGGAAGTAAAAACTTTACTTAGAGAACTTGCGAGGGTTTATGAAAAAGATATTGATGACAACTATGACATAGATTGGGAAGTTTAAATTAAGTTTATTTGATATTCTTTTGCTATAAATTAATTGAAGCCAAACCTCGTTAACACACTCTACGTTTGCTGCAAGGCATAAATATATTATATATAGTTGCAAGTCGATTTAATAACCCTTTCAGTAGTTGGAATTTCTGGAAGGGTTTCTTGTTACTGATATTTATTTAGTAATCGGTTATAAATTACCAACAATACTATTAACCCAACTATTCCATAAATTGCATGGTATGGGTCGTGATGATTCTGCCAAAGTTCTTTTAAAAATACCTTCAATACTTCATAGCTATTGCCCAATGAGAATAACATCCATAAAATTTTTCTCTAATTTATTTGCATAATTTCTTACAACTGGTAATTTTAGTGGGCTTCAATAAATTCAAATGCAAGATCAAAAAATTGAAAAGATAGCAGCTGTTGCAGTAAACATAACTAAGGTGCTGGTAATAATTTATCTTGGCTTCGTAGAAGTATTTAAAATTGGCAAATTAGTTAGAGAGAAGTTAGATGCTGAATTTGATATTTCTCGAAAATGGGCTTCACAAAATTATTCAATTCTAAAAAAACGACTAGCGGAACGAAAAGTAGCGGGTGTTCTAGAAAATTAGTAAGCATTTTATCTACGCAACAAGTTTGATCGAATATACAGTATCCTTACAATTATTTTTTTTATCCCATTCCTTTGCGAAAGGAGATTCCATCTCAGCACCTAATTTTTCTAAGTCGGTGCAGTTCATTAATAAATGAGATTTGTGTTCATTCACTTTTACAAACTCATAATCAGTTACAAACTCCTTGCACATTTCTTCAAGAAATAATGTCGTTACATCATTTTTAAATTCTTCAAATGTACAGCTAAAAGTTGAGATGATCAGAGTGTTCATAAAAAAGGAGCTAATTGCCCCTTATCATAAATCGACTGTCAATATCATTCTATGAGTATACTTTGGCAACTATTGGACCAGCCTCTTCATCAGTAAATACAGGTGTGGTTTCCCAATTTAGAAATTCACCCCATTCAGCAGCATGTTGATATATTGCCTTTGGATCATCAGTCTTTAAAACTATCCAACCCTCTAAAGAACCAGGTGCGTGATATCTTCCAATCATTTCAACTCCAGGATAATCACCCCCACCACCAAGAAATTTTTCTGCACCTTTTTGATGATATCCGGCCTTAAATGGACCAATGCTGAACATAAAGCATTTTATTTTTTAATTTTTATTGGCTTACCATTATTAGCAAAAAAAATTATTACTGAAAATAAATAGTTTTAATTACCCGTTCTTATAAATCGACTTTCTAAAAAAAATATCAGATGTCCGACCTAGTTAAAAGAGGGCACTATGTCGTTGAGGGGGTAGATAAGTTCTATAAACATCTTGTTTGATCTTCGAAGATATTGCAATATGCCGTCTCGAACTCCTTCCACCATCTATAATTACTCTAGGCTATAACAAAAGTCTCAAGGTTTTCTTAAAAATAAGGCCCAGTGTTTTGGAGCACTAGGTCGCAGGTTCGAATCCTGTCACCCCGATCAGTTATAGCAGTAAGTCTCAGCTAATAATATAAAACATGCAAAAAAGTGAGCGCGTAAATGACTTGAAAAACTTAAGATTAATTATCTTGGTTTCATGTTTTCTTAACAATTACTAGATTTTTAAGATGAAATCATGATATCTTCATCTAAAAATTTTTTTATAAGTGAAAATACCTAAAAGAATTTCATTTTTAGCTATCACAATTAGTTCTACTTTATCGCTTCCTGCTGATGAATTGAAATTTAACAATATCAAATACGATCAATACAAGGAAGAACAGAGCATATATGAACCTAAAGACAAATTAGATGAATACATTATTAAGGGAGTAACTTATTCAACCAAATTTGTTCCTTTAATGAATAATGGAGCAGAAGGCAGCGAATATAGCAGCATCATGAGTAATGATTTTAAAAAATTATTAGTTGACGCAGGATTTGATTTGGCAAATTCAACAGCTAATAGTCAGATCCAAAAAATACCATTTTTCGCTCAAACCACTTTCAACATTGCGGGAGGAACAGAATCAGATACAAGCTTCTCGATAAATAGTTTAATGAAGCTTGGCGAACTTGCAAAAGATAAAGAAGGCGATTTAAAAACCCTGGCATTTTCTCAGGCAAGATTCGCTACTGCAACTAATGCAGATGGTTCAACTATTAACCTTGGTTTAGGAATTAGAAATCGTCCTAACGATGTATCTATGGTTGGAGCCAATGCGTTCTGGGATTACAGAATGACTGACTATAGTGATGCCCATAGCAGACTTGGATTAGGTGGAGAATATTTCTGGAAAGATTTTGAGTTTAGAAATAACTGGTATATATCAATAACTGATGAAAAAGATGTAACTATAAGTGGCACATCATATAAAGAAAGAGTTGTTCCTGGATGGGATGTGGAATTAGGTTACAGACTTCCAAGTAATCCAGAACTTGCTTTTTTTATAAGAGGATTTAACTGGGACTACAAAAATACCCAAGACAATTCAGGGTTAGAAGGAGCTATTAGTTGGCAAGCTACACCACATGTTGGTCTTGAGGCTTGGGTTTCTAATGAAATATCAGCAGCCGCAACAACAGTTAATACTTCTTTACCTGGAACAGATGAGACATTTTTTGGCTTAAGAATGAATATCACAGGAAATCCAGTCAAATTTGAAAAATCAAATTACAAGCAAAATATGATTACTCAAATGACTCAACCAGTCAAAAGAGTAAATGATGTTTTACTTGAAAGAGCAGCTACTAATTCTAGTGGTGCATCAACTTTTACCGTAAGAGTTAGTGCTCAGGGTACTTAAATTTTTTAAAAATCAAAATTATTAACTATCTCATCATGAAAAAACTATTTTTATCCTCAGCTTTATCAATTGCATCTCTAATAACTGCACCATCGGTTTTTGCTGGTCCTGGAGAATCAGCATCAGGAAATTTAAAAAATACCTCCAATGACTGTAATACGACTTCTGGAAGCTGTCCTATTACGCCAACAAAATTCTCAACGAAAATATATAGAGTAGCTCTTTGCACTTCTAATCCAATGGCTGACAACCAATCACTTGATTGGGAAGGAAACGGATGTGTTGATGTTTTTAATAATACAGATGGTCAAGAAACCGGAGATATTTTTAGTGAAACTGGTGCAACTTTAAATGCTGCTGATATCACTGTTCCATCAGCAGGAACTTATGCTTATACCGCCGCTTTATTCGATAAGGATTTTAAGGTTGGCAGCCACCATATGGTTTACAACTTAAATAATCCTGCAACACCTATTAATAACAAACGTTATGTTTCTACAAGTAGTGGAGGAGTTGCAGAAGGTACAGCTTCAGATGTGCAAATGATGCCTGGGAGCTTTAATACATTCATGCCACAAATTGCCTGCAATGGTGGTTGGGGTTCAACTGCTCCACATATTGCGAGATCTGCAACCACTACAGGTTACGGGGACTTTCTAAACGGTGGAGAAACATTCTATGGAAGAATTCTGACTAGTAGCTATGCAATTCCAACAACTGGTAGCGGCAACATCTCTTCTAATCCTCCATCAGCTACTTGTGATGGTGCAGCTTATCTTTTAAGTATTGTTGATAAAGATACAGTAGTCGGAGCTAATACGACAGGAATCCATTTGAAAATACTAGCCCCAAAAGGTTTGATTAGAGTTAATCAAGGAAGTGGTAACGGAATAGCAACAGAATTCACTGCTCATGGAGATTCTATGGCTGTTAAGGTCATTCCAATTTCCGCAAGTGAATAAAAATATATATATATTGTCTATAAACTTTCCAAAGGCACGCAAATCAAACCAAATTAGTCCGAATTAGGCCACACTTAATTCTTAAAATAGTCCTGATATAGCTTTAAGTATTAATTATACCTTTGTTTGTACGGGCTCTTTGTGAGCACTAGGTCGCAGGCCTGATTCTCATCGCTCCGAACAAATCAAAACCAAGCCATAATAGCGAGTTGCCCAAACTTACTATATTAATGCCAAAATATGAACACTCAAATTAAAGTCAAATATTGTTCAAGAATTTGATTTTAACTTATTTAGATTTTTTAAAATAAACTTAATTAATCCTTTAATTTAGAATTTAAATAACAAGATTACTCAAGCAGTTTATTTCTGATATCCTCTTCTCTTTTTGCGTTTGCAATAATTATTTTTTGTTTGTTATTTAATTCTTTTATAGGTACTTTAGAAATTTTTAAATTATCATTATCATCCATACTTACTACACAATTAAATTCAAATAAGGGGTCTAGTAATGGGAAATCACTTCTTTGATGCGCTCCCCTGCTCTCATTTCTTTGTAATGCTGAAATAATTGTCGCTTTTGCACTAAACAAAGATGATTGTAAATCAAAAATCAATACTAGATCCTCGCAATTATATTGATCGATTCTTACATCAACATCACTAAGTTTTGTTTTGATACTTTCAATTTTTGATAACCCCTCTAAAAGTAATGTCTCATTTTTAATAACTCCACAATATTTCCACATTATTAATCGCAATTCATTTTGAAGAGGCCTAACCAATTCATTACCATTTTTAATAAACTTATTAATATTTTCATGGGCAATGGCGATGGCTTTATTTGATCTCATTTGCTGATTTATATTTTTTGAATATTTTGAAGCTGCCATACCAGCACGTTTTCCAAAAATAATAATTTCAGCCAAAGAATTACCACCCAAACGATTAGCTCCGTGAAGTCCTCCTGCAACTTCACCAGCGGCAAAAAGACCCTCTATAGAAGTAGATAAAGTTTCTGGATTAACTAAAATTCCACCCATAGAATAGTGAGCAGTTGGTGCAACTTCCATTGGGGATTTTGAAATATCAAGCATTTGGGCTTCAAGAAATTGTCTGTAAATGCTTGGCAGTTTTTCAACAATGAACTCTTTACTTTTATGGCTTATATCAAGAAATACACCCCCATTTTTTGTTCCCCTGCCTTCAATTATTTCTGTATAATTAGCAATTGCTACTCTATCTCTTGTTGATAATTCCATCCTTTTCGGATCATAATCTTTCATAAATCTTTCGCCTTTATTATTTATTAACTTTCCACCCTCACCTCTTACCGCTTCAGTAACCAAAGTTCCTTCAATTTCTTCCGGCAAGACCATTCCAGAAGGGTGGAATTGTACCATTTCCATATCAATTAATTCACATCCTCCTTTTAGACTTAAATAATAACCGTCACCTGTATTTTCATTTTTTCTAGATGAACTTTTCTTCCATAATCTTGTATGGCCTCCTGTGCATAAAATAACCGCATCTGCTAAGTGCACAGTCCTCTCTGAAGTAGACAAATTAAATGACATTGCTCCAAAGCAGGTATTTTCCCTAATCAATAATTCAGTTACATATTGATTATCATAAATAGGAATTTTTAAATCATCAGATTTTTTTAAGAGAGTTTTTAAAATCGATAATCCAGTAAAATCACCCGAATAACAAGTTCTACGATATTTGTGTGCTCCAAAAAATCTTTGATCGAGTTTACCATTTTTTAATTTTGCAAAGTTAGCTCCCCATTCATCTATTTCTTTTACTAGTGATGGTGATTCTTTAGCCATTATTTCAACCTTTAAAGGATCACCAATGCCATAACCCTCTAAATAAGTATCAATAAAATGCTGTTCCCATGAATCTTCTTTATCTAAGTTGCCTAAAGCAGCATTAATACCTCCCGCTGCTAAAACGGTATGCGCATCTGTCTTTGGTCTTTTCCCTAGAATACATACATCGAGACCAGATTTTTTAATTTCAATAGCAGATCTTAAACCAGCGCCCCCACAACCAATCACCAGAACATTTGATATCTGAGTGAGATGTTCTTTGACAAGCAATTTTAAGTTAATTTAGTAATTTAATTTTAACTCTTTGCCTTCAAAAAGATATAAATAATTTAATATTCTAAATGTGGTCAAATACTTCTTGGTTTGACAAGACAATCTCATTAGAACTGAGCCAAAAATTAGATATAGCTTAAAAACCTTGTAATGCTAATAGGGTGTACTTTACTTTATGAGCACTAGATGGATTTATTCCTATCCAATCGTCTGAAAAAGATAAAAAAATTTGGTTAATTCAATACCTTTTTAACCTATTTAACATTTTTATTTTTTAAGATAAAGAGGATTTCAATTTTTATTAAAGTGAGTAAATTCAAGGATAACTTTTCAAGCGAAAGCTTTTACCCAGATAGTAATTATTATCTTGACCAGGACAATTCTCCTAAAGAGGACTCAATTTCAAAAGATCAAAAATCAAATATGGGGGCAAATTTTGAATGGCCAAATACCTATTGGTCTATAGCTGAAAGAACAAATGGAAGGCTTGCAATGATAGGTTTCATGGCTGTCATTATTAACTACACCTTATTCGGATGGATAGCTTATCCAATCCTTTAAATGAGTAATTCTAATTTTGACAAAAATGGTTTAGATAATTCTGGAACACATTGGCTTCAATATGCTGCGTTTGTTGTAACTGCATTTGCTATTTATTTTGGCTGGGCATTTTTCAATGATGGTAATTTCCACCATTTCGCCATAAAAATATTCAAATTCTGGAATTGTAATGGATATAACCCATTAGGTTATTGCGTAATGCGTTGGAAAGTAGATTTTTATCCTTAAAAAAGTAGTGGATAGGTCTTATTGGTTGGTTATTCAAATAGATCAAGGATAAAAAGGTTAATAGAAAATACAAATAATAAAGATCAATTTTTTTAATGAATGTTTATTGATTCTGGAAAGGTTACTCATACATGGGGCAAAGAATCATCTGTCATGACCATCAGAGAAGAATAAAAGAAAGAAGCAGCTAGAGAAGAATTGAAAAAATTAATTGCTCAGGGTTATAGAAAAACCTAGGAAGATTGGACAAAAAATAGAGCTAGGACTGTTAATTCTTAATATGCGTTTAAATAATACTCAATTGCTAATCAATGGTGATTAAAGTAGTAAGCGTTTAATACTATTTAAATTTTTTCTATCAAAGTCGAAAAGTATAAATCTTGCATTTTTGCTAACCAACTAACTTTAAATTCTCAATTACTTTTATTGGTCTTTGATTAGATATATGTTTTTGAGGAGTTTTCAAGTAATCTATTTAATTCCAAGAGTTCTTTTTTACTAAGTTCTCTATATTTTCCTTTTGGCACGTCTAACTTAATATTCATAATTCTTACACGCCTTAATGATATTACTCTATATCCTAAGGCCTCACACATTCTCCTAATTTGACGGTTAAGTCCCTGTGTGAGTACAATTTTAAAACTTCTTGTACCTAATTGTTTTACGTAACAATTTTTAGTTATTGTGTCTAATATTTCAACTCCATTACTCATACTTTGAATAAAGTCGCTATTAATAGGACGATTGACTTTTACAATATATTCTTTTTCATGATTATTTCTTGCTCTGAGTATTTTATTTACGATATCTCCATCATTAGTTAAGAAAATCAATCCCTCACTGAGCTTATCTAATCTTCCTATGGGAAAAATTCTTTTAGGATATTTAATGAAATCTATTACATTATTGGGTTCTACTTTTCTATCTGTTGTGCAAACAATTCCTACAGGTTTATTAAAGGCTAAGTATATGTTTTTTTGTCTCTTTGATTTTTCTATTCTTTTACCTTTAACTTCAACTTGGTCACTATCTTCTACTTGTGTTCCAATTTCTGGAATTTTGCCATTAATGGTTACCTTTCCTTCTAAGATTAATTTATCTGCTTCTCTTCTAGAACAATAACCTACTTCACTTAAAAATTTATTTATTCTGGTAGCCATTTTGGATGTTTCATTTTTATCTGAACCAAAAAAATAATTTACTAATCTCCTAATATTTTAAATCCGATTTCAATTTTAGTTAACATTCTCATTATAGAATTTCAGATTATTTACATAAGTAATTTATACAAAACAGATCTAACTTTCCTTTTATTTCCAATTTTTTTCAATTTTCCTCCATCCCTTGGAAAGTAATCTTTCATAAATTTCTCTAGCTAAATCTATTTCAACAGAAACTGTGTTTGTCATTACTGGTGGTTTGTATCCTAATTCCCCCACTATTTTTCCAGTATCTATAAACATATACTCAAAAATTCCATCAATACTCTTATCGTTTTTCATAAATCTTTTAACTTCTGACATATTTGAATTAATCAACCAATAAGATTTAGCCATTAATCTAACCTTGTAATTAGTAAGCGTTCCATTTAAAACAAACTTATTTGATCAGTTTCTTTTTTCTTTGCATCCTCTACTAGCCAACCATCGGGAGACCAACTGATCATGATTGCAAATAATCCTTTTAATTCATCTGCATCTTTAACTTGCTCTGTCCATTGTTTCTCATATCCATTAGGAATGATAACAGGCATGCGGTGATGTAATGGTTTAATTAGATCATTTGGATCAGTAGTTAAAACGCAGCAACTCTCAAGCTCTACTCCATCTGGTGAGGTCCACTTACTCCAAATTCCTCCCAACCAAAAAGTCTCATAATTAGCTTTTCGAACACGATATTTTTTTTCAAAAAAACCGCTCGCAGGTATTAGGCACCTTTTATGTTTCCAACTTCCACTAAATAATTTTTTTTCTTCTACAGTTTCTGATCTTGCATTAAATGGTCTTGGTCTCTTTTTATCAAATGGGTCTTTCGCCCAAGGGGAAATAAAGCCCCATTTCATAAAAGTAGTTTTAATTCTTCCTTCGTTTTTAATTACAAGAACAGGATCATTAGGTCTTATTAGACTTTGAGTTTCATATTTAGAATCAAGTCCACTTGGATAGTCTTGTTTCAAAACCTTTGGCAACTTCTCAAATTTAGTTTTCAGCTCAAATCTTCCGCACATTGATTTTTAAAATATTTTTAAAACTCACTTAAAAAAAACAGTAAATTTACCTTATTTTAGATCTACTTTCAGTTTTCTCAAATAAAAAAGAATTTTTTGATCGTAGAAATTTTTTCATCCAAATAATTAAAAGAAAATATAGATATTGAAAAGCTTCCTCAAATTTAATTTAAATGATTCAAACTTGAGTTATGACAGACCCTATTCTTTATTTATCTATGTTATTAGGACTTGGAGGAGTTTATGTATTAATCTCTTCCTTCCATGATGATGACGATGGTGATGATGATGGAGAAAAATATATTTATAATCTTAAACAAACTTATTTAGCGAGATAGTTGATTAGTTTATAAAAACATATTATCTTCAAAATTTTCATGCAAAAAAAGGTTAATACCGAAAATAGTTCTATAGGAATAACGAAAATATTTTCTTTTTTTGAAAAACAACTTTAAAATTATATTAATTTTTAAATTAGATTGTTGGTCCTCTATCCGTATATGTTTGTGCCTTAAACCGTACATTTTTATTAGTCGATTGATAAGAATCCCTAGTTAGAACTTAGTGGTAATGCAGATAAATTAAATGCCTTCCACACCAATAAAATCTTGCAATAAATATGTGTTGAGTTACAAAGATTCAACAAATAAGACACATGAAGTTGGCTTCTATGCGCGAGATGCATACGATTGCTTAATGCTTGCCAGAGAATTCAACACTTACGTACATGACAATCCAGGATCTGTAATCAGAATCCAACAAAAATTTTAAGAGAATTAATTATGAATTTAAAAAGATCACCATTCGCAATTCAAGATAAAAATGCAAAAGATCTTGATAATGCAAAGGATTACCCAACAATTGCCGATTTAATGAGAGAACAGAAAGTTCAACAAGATTACCCAAATACAGTTCACCATCGTAGAGATTTAGACTCTCTGGGCTAGTTTACGAGAATGAATATTTTACTAATTTTTAAACATTAATGATTATGGTTAATGCGATTCACGATTCATTCATAAGATAATATTTTCTTTCTCAAGTTTTTTTTTAAGCTCTATAGGCATATATGCAATATCTTTTTTTATTGCATTAATGGCATCTCTATACTTTTCCGGTTCAGCTAATAGCATTTTTATTAAATCATATTGACTTTCAATTTCTTCAGAAGAAAATTTTCCCATAAAAAATATGTACTACCCTTTTATATTAAATAAATAAGTATACACACAAAAGATTAACTATTAATTAGAGGCCGCTGCAATTTCTTTATGGACGGAAAGAAATTCTTTATCCGTTAAAACTGGTGTAACTTCAATTTCTACGCCAAAATTATCGACCCAGATACTACTCCATTTCCAAATGTTCTGATGGTTTGAAGATTCAACTATTGCCCAACCATTAGCCCCCTCAGGATTTACTACTCGATTAAGAACTTTAAACCCATCAAATTCATCACCTTCGCATCCTCCTTCGACAAAACCCGCAAAAGCTTCGGCCCCTTGCATATGACTTTCTTGATCAGGAAATTGCCAGTGAACTATGTAAGTTTGCATAAATAAAATTATTTTTTTAATTATTAATTATCGAATTTAAAAATTAAATAAAAAGTCTTTAAACACTAATTAAAAACTTATTAACCTAAGGGCAAGAAAACAAAAAAAAAAAGACTCTTACGAGCCTAGGTGATGGGGACTCCTATAATGACAAATTAAACAGAAACAAACAACCCCATCAATAGGTAATTTTTAATACTTACAAACACCATATGTAGTGCTAGGATTTTAAAAAGGCTGGGTGATGGGGATTATCCCGCTTTTTAATTTGGGCGAAGCTAACGCCCTTTTTTTATGGAAAAATTTACTTTAATCAATAAAGCTTGATCGAGGATTAAAGTATTTGAACCTTTTGAAGATAGTTTTAAGAACTCTTCTATGATTAATACAATTTTAATCTCTTATGGTTGCGTTTTTAAGCGATCAAATAAGCCAGTTTTGAAAGGCTCTAGGGTTGAATCTATCGAAGAAGCGAGAAACGAATATAAAAAACTATTAGAGGAAGGGTGGGAAAAAACTTATAGATTCAATAGTTATTTTAAAAAAAATGGTTAATAGGTACTTTACCTAAAATTTGACATTATTAAAAATTAATTGCTAGATAAGCTTCAGAATGGAAAATTGAACATGAAAAATGACATTTATTCGAATTTTAAAGATTCAGATGCTTTGGAAAGTTTTTTTGAATGTATAACTTCTTGTAGTATCAATAGTGAGGGAGTAGATTGCACTACAGCATGTTATGTAAAACATTTAGAACCAAACAATATTGATTACCCTTTAAAATTTTCATAAGCAAAGTTTATTGATAATTGTTATATTTCATTAATGTTATTCCCACCTCCTCAAGTTATTTTTGGACTATTGCTTTTATCTATAGCAGTAGTTCTCATCTGGGATATTAGATACAATCCTTTTGGAGAAGACGAAGACGGAATTTAATCTTCAACTAGGAAGCTGATTTGTAGGTGGCGCGTGAAATTGCCGTTTCTTTCTTTTGAGTCTTTTGTAAACGACTAAAGAGCCTAATAATAAAAATGTAATAGCTATTGAGTTAATCATATCAAGTAGTTTTATATATATAAAAACAAATATGTTCTAAATATCAATGACTAAATTTATTTTTCTAAAAAGTGGTTAATTATGGACTAATTTTTAATATTTAGCTTTTTCATTAAGTACCTAAAACAACCAAGAGAAAATGCTTATCTGACCAAAAGTCATTGCTATGCGATAAGAATCACTTTTTCTTATTTCTCATTTGATATTGCAGAACATCTTTTAGATGTTGTACTTCTTTTTCTAAAGTCTCAATTCTTTTTTCTAGTTCTTCATTAGTTGCCATATTTTATAAAGATAAATTCATTCATATTTATACTATTAAAAAACAACTTTTTACTCATAGTAAATGTCTAATAAGTAATAGAACCTATTGATGTGCCTAATCTCTCTAGATAAATTATGCAGAGTATAAATTTAGGGGTAATTTATGAGTGGAGATTATGAGACACTAGAAATAAATCAACCTAAAATTACATATCTTCAGAAAAGATCCGAAAATAATACCGAATGGTTAGATCAATTAATCAACCAAATTGAAGATATGAAAAACAATATATCAAAATCTGCTTAATGACAGAAAAAGAGTTGAAGGAATTAGAGAAATTTGCAAAAGAAAATGGATACAATGACGAGCTAAAAGATATATATTTAAGGGAAGTTATTGACAGAAATAAAGAATACGAATGAGATCAAATTTTCGACCAAATATTAGATTAGCTACAAACATGCTTTTAGTTATCTGTACTTTTGCTATTGCTCTAAAGATTGCTCCAATAGCAGCGGTATATCAGGAAAAAAATTTATGTATTAAATATTTGAAACATCAAATAGATCGAGACAAACTTATCAAAAGACTAAAAATAGTTAAACAAGCAAATCCATCTAGTATTTGTGACTCTATCCTCAAAAGTTAAAAATGAAGATTAAGTCATTTACCCCCTTAATTGCAGTCTTTGGTACTTCATTTCTGATAACCATTTCATTGCTTAAAAGTTTCCAAATTTTTATGGGAATATCAATTTGTCTTTTAGCGATGCTCAAGCTTATGGATATTGAAGCTTTTGGAAAAAGTTATAAGAAATATGATTTAATATCTTCTAAATTTAATGGTTGGATATATATTTATCCTTTTTGCGAATTATTAATTGGAATAAGTTTTCTTAAATCTTCTCCACCCTCTTTAATTATTTTTATTGCCCTAATTTTGGGTATTTCTGGAATGATTTCTGTATTTAAGGCTGTTTATTTGGATAAATTAAAATTAAATTGTGCATGTATTGGTGGTTATGCAAAAACTCCTTTGGGAATTATTAGTTTTATCGAAAATCTTTTAATGGCAATTATGAGTGTCTTAATTTTAATTAAATAGCGTTTTAATAAATTTTCATTTATGGTTAATTAAAATATTAGAATTTAATCGTCGTAATTAGTATGGCATTTAATAAAATATTTATGAAAAGAGGATTTTTAAATTATCTAATCTTTTCTGGAATTCTTTTTACAAATATAATTAATCCAAATAGGAGTATTGCTTTAACTCAAGAAAATATAGATATCCCAAAAGTTATTTCTTACAGATCATCATCATGTAGTTGTTGCAAAAAATGGATAAATCATTTACGAGATAATGGATTAGAAGTTGTTGATAATATAGTTGAGGATGTTTCAGTAATTAAAAACCAATATCAAATTCCCAATAACCTGAGATCATGTCACTCTGCTCAAATAGCTAACTATACGATTGAAGGTCATATCCCGATTGAATCAATCAACAAACTTTTTAGAGAAAAACCAAATATCAATGGGATAGCAGTTCCTGGCATGCCACTTGGCTCTCCAGGAATGGAAATGCATTCTCACGACTCGCACTCTCATGATTATGAGAACTACAAAGTAGTTTCATTTAATAAAACTGGCAAAACAAAAATATTTGATAAAATCTCTCCTTAATACAAATACTTATTTGAAATAATGCATATTTTTCTTAGAAATTTTAAATTTTTAATTTTTTTATTTTTCTTATCTCTAAATTTCAATAGTTATTCGCATGCACATATGAGGGGTACATTTCTTTCTGAAGAGGACGCCGAAAATAGATCTTTAGAACTTGGTTGCGAAGGAATACATAAGAATCAAGATAAATGGATGCCATGCAAAAACGAAAAAGAATTACATATCTATTTGAGGAAATAGATGAAAAAATTAAAAACAAATCAAAGAAAAATTCACAGAAAAATAACCGCAATTTCAGCAATCCCCTTACTAATTACTATTGTATCTGGGACTATTTATAGTATTCTTCAACCATTAGGAGTAGATGCTTTTTGGTTAATAAAATGGCATACGGGTAATTTCGGCATTATTAATTTGCAACCTTTTTACTCGATATTTCTTGGTATAGCTTCAATAATCTCAATAATATCTGGCGTTAAACTATTACAAAAAAAATCTTAGATATATTCTAAGCTAAGCCAAAATCTAACTAATTAATACTATTTGCACCTCCACTTACTAAGAAAATTATCGCTCCTAGTGCCATTGTTGCTACACCCATGTAAGGGTATTTCTTAATTCTTGATTTAGTAATTGGAAGCCATGAAAAATATCTATCAGATTTATTTAATTCATTTTTTTGTCTAGGTGGCAATCCTAATTCTTCTCTTCTTTTAGCTTCGCTCATAATCTTAAATTTGTTTATGTATCAATACTAAAAATTATGTTCTACACCTGCGAGTTAACTTTATTAAAAATAGAGGTCCTTTATAGATAAACAAATTTTTTAAAATTTATTTGGCCTTTTTTAAATATAAATTCTTTGTATTTGCCTGATCTGATGTAAATAACAAAATTAAGATAGTTCCAACTAGAAATGAAAAAATCATTGTTAAACCAACAACTTCAACCATTTCACTAGGCAGATAATTTAGAAACATTAATGAATAGATCTCTTATCTTAAACTTAGCAATTGTATTTTTTATGTAAAGTAAGTATTCCTCCTTAAATTTCGAAAAGAACTTTCTGTGACTTTTTAATCTTTATTTATTTTTATTTGCGGGATAAATCTAGTTCTAGCAGATCACAATTTTCTTACTTAGCTATTCCTATTTTCTTGAGCAATTTCAGATAAGGTAAGGCCCAATTACCAAATGTAAAAGAGATTATCTTATTTTTTGTAGTTGGTAATAATGTTTTAGAACGTGTAGAGGCTAATTTAGAAAATAGCTTAATAGTCTCTGCTTCTAAATTATCCATATACAATTTTTTTTTTGGAACAACTCGATCTTTCTTTTGGGGCAAATAATTTTCTATAAACCATAAAACTTGATCTAAATTTGATTTATTAGGTGAAGTTTTAATTTGTTTATTTTTCTTTTTAAACATATTTACTTTCCTCTTAATTATTGAATTAAATTTGCCATTTATATAATTTAAATCAATAGTAAAAGTATCAATATTATGTTCTTTTTAATAATCGATAATCGAAAAATAAATATATAATTATGTTGTTTTAAAAAAAAGAGAGGTATAAAACCCCCTCTTAATTGATCAGTTTCAAAAAAGAATTTAATTTTTTGTGTCTTTCAATTTCATTTCTTTTTGTGTTTTCCTGATTCTTTCTTCAAAGACGGATCTCCTGTATGGAGTAACTTCTCCACTTTTAGTAGCCAAAAGTTGGGCTTCATATAGCCTACTGGCTCTTTTGATTTTTTCTCTTATTTGTAAGAGGTTATTCATGATCTTTTGCAGTAATGAGAATCCCGTTCCCTACTCCCATTTCATGCGTCCAGAGATATAAACTTGGATGAACGTAAATGAACAATAACATCTTTAAAAAATTTCTGCGAGAGTAATTTTTACTAAATTTTTCTCAAAAAACAAATATTGAATAGATAGTATAAACAAGGTTTTAATATTTCCTAAATTAGGTTAGAAAATTGTTTGCGACCCATTATTATTATCCTGAATCACTATTTTTTTAATAGGGAAAATATCTGATAATATTCTTTTCAAATTTGAATTGTCTGAATGAATTATATTACTCATAATTTTTGAATTAATTTTCCAATTTTCATCTACAAATAGTTCTTTATCATCGCCTTTTTCATTCTCCAATGATGTCTTATTTAGAATCTTAAGTAACAATTCTGAATCATAATCTTTAAATTCTTCAGGACCCTCTTTTAAATTTTTAATCATTATTTAGAAATCTAATGTTTCTAAATCTTGCATAAGAAATTTGAAGAATACAAGGTATTAATTACCTAAAAATTTCTCTTAAGTTAAAAAATCCAGATGCAATTAAAATAATTTTCTTTAGAAAATTTAATTCCAAAATAGCTAAAGAATGATATTTAAAAAGATTAATTAATCATTTACACCATTTATTTACTTGTTAGGTTGCAATTAAGGGAATCAGAAAAGATGCCAAGAGTAATTAACAAAAAAATTAGACTTTTAAGATGGTTAAACTCAGGTATGATTCTACCGTTTATAATTATGGCTGCATCCTCATCAATCATTCTTTATGGTGTTTTATTTATCTTAATAAAATAGTTTTTTAATTTAAGCAGCTAAGTTTTCCTCAGATTTAGACATAATTATTGCAGCTTTTTTTAATAAACTAACTACTTCTTTTCTTCCAACTGCATTATCAGCTTGACGCATTATTTCATAATATTTTTTATTTATTTTCTTCATAAATAGTTTTAATTTAATCTAAAATTACAACACCATATGATGGTGTCAACTGTAAATAATTCTAATATATTATTTCTTTGATTATTTTTGCACAATAAAAATTGCTCATTTATTATCCTTCAAGTTTTTTTAATTGATGATGCCAAAAAATCATAAATATCAAAATTAATATTCCTTTTAATTAAGCTATATTGAGGGATTTGAATACATAAAATAAACCTCCGATTAGGATCAATATTGCAGCTCCATAAAAAAGAAAAGGGATAATTGGATATTTATACAATGTAGACCTTACTTTTTGTTGTATGGCTTTTTTATCAAGTTGAGGCAACTTTATATCTTCAGTTTTTTCTCTAGGCGGAATACCTAAATTTTTTCTTCTCTTTGCCTCTCCCATAATTAATACTGAAGTATTCCCATACATTTTAAATAATTGTTATCAGCTAAATCTAAAATTTGATTCCATTCTTCATCAGATGTTTCCAAATTATTTTTAAAATCTTTTTCAAATTTAAGAATACACCTTTTTTCTATATTTTCTGGAGAATTATAATTTCTAAAAAAAGAAACACTCAAATACGATAATGATGAAAAAACTATAATTATTTTAGCAATCCTAAAATTATTCATACCTTAAATGATATTGCCTTATAAAAACATAAGGTACTTGTTGGTTTTATAATTAATTTAATTTATTAAAAACAATTATCAAATGATAAATTCGGTGAATTTTAACCATTTGCCTATTCAGGATTTGGTTGTTTCAGGGTTAATAATCTTTATAATGTCGACGATTATTGCCAATATTTACGACCCATTATTAGGAATAACTTATGCATTTGGGAATATACTGACTCTTACCTTTTTGAGCTGGTTATACAAAGAGACTTGGAGTGATCCAAGGAAATAAATCTAATAAAGAAAAAAGATAAATAAAAAAACTACTTCTGTATTTTTAATTTCGAAGAATATTTTAAATTAACTATGTAAGTTGCAAGAAGAGAGAGTATCAAAAAAAATAATAAGCTTTCCAAGGTAGATTGGGGCATAACCATGAGTAGTACCAAAAATGATATATCTTTAAAGAAACGAATTCTGAAAAAAAATCAACCCTTTCATTATTTTTTCCTCAAACTTATAAATTTAATTTTCTTATAAAAACTCTGAGATTTAGAATGATTTTAATTTGAAAAATATTTTTCTGCCCTCCTAAAGGCTTTTATTGCTCCTTTATAATCAAGACTTTTTAATTTTTCCTTACTTTTTTGTTCTAGCATTTTTACTATTTCATTTCTCTTTATTTCATCAATTTTCAGCTTATGATCGAATATAAGATCAAATTTTGAGGAATACAACCTTGATAATTCTTCTCTGTATTTTTCAATAATTTTTTGATCACAAGATTTGGATTTCAATATTGCATTAGCCTCCATTTTGTCATCTATTGCCCCTTTAAAATTTCCTAGTTTAAATTTCTTTTCACTTGATCTAGTTAGCTTAAGAATATTTCCCAATATCAATTCATTAGAATCTTTCATTTATTTATCTGACTCTAGGTAAATACTATCAGAATAAAGAAAAAACAACTTATTTTGAATACTCAAATAATTAATTAATTAATTAATTAACCAATAACAAGTCCTTTTTCAAGAAGTAAATCGAAAACCTCCACACTTTTCGTTTTCCCAAATTTAGGAGGCTTATGTAAATCTAATATTTCAGCAAGGCACATAATCCAATATGTATCTTTTTTTAAATTTAGACCTTCGCAAATATGGGTGGGGGCAGATTTAAAACAGCCAAATTCTGTTGATATATTAATATTCATAATTTGAGTTTCAAGTTCCAGACTTAAAAGTTCTATTTCTTGCTCAGAAAGAGATGTTCCAAAAGAGTATGATTCAATTAAAAGTTGATAATTCATAAAAGATTTATTTATTCAAGAAATCCATCGAGTTATTTTTGTCCCCGCATAAATATGCCCTTAGCTTCAACAATAGGTTTTGTTTCAGGATTCATAAAAATATCAGATAGAACATTTTCTGGTCTTTGAAAAATTAAAGTTGCCCTTTGAGGATCATCTAATGATTTACCAATATAAAATGCTTTAACTCCCATTTCTTTAAACATCGACTGCTGTTCCTCAGCATTCATATGAGATTCATATTGTTCAAACATATTACTTATTTGAAAATCTAGAATAGTCGTTTCACTAGTCATAGCAGTAATAAGATGTTTTTTTAGATTTTAAATCTTTTTGCAAAAAAAAATAATTGCATAAAGATTAGTTTTTATTAAGGAATGTATTAACTAATTTTTATTTATGGGTTATAAATCAACTATAAAAAACAGATTTTAATTTTGGACTCAAAAATTTCGTCAAGAGAACAATGGACTAGCAAGTTGGGATTCATTCTCGCAGCTGCTGGTAGCGCAGTAGGTCTCGGTAATCTTTGGGGTTTCGCCTACAGAGCCTCTCAAGGGGGAGGTGCCGCGTTTGTCCTTTTATATATATTGATCGTTTTAATTGTATGTCTTCCGGTATTTGTTGCTGAAATGGCTCTAGGGAGAAACGCAATGGCAAGCACATTACTTGCACCAGTAAAGTTAGCCGGGAAAAATTGGTACCCATTAGGAATTCTTTTCTTCATAGCCCCCTTAGGAATAGCATCATATTATTCAGTGATAATGGGATGGACTGCAGATACATTGTTCCATTCTTTATTTTTTGGATTACCTAAGAATTTAACTGAGGCAGAAACCTTTTTTGGTTCGATTAGTAGTGGCAGCAGTGTTTTGTTGGGACATCTATTAAGTCTTGTACTTACAGCAATAATAGTTTCATCAGGTATAAAAAAAGGTATAGAAAAGGTGACACGATTCTTTATGCCTATACTTTTTATAATTCTTTTATCGCTAGCAATATGGGCCACTTCACTTTCAGGCGCATGGGAAGGATATAAAACATTTTTGTTTAAGTTTGACTTTGATGAATTAAGGAACCCTCAAACAATAAGAAATGCTTTTACACAAGCTTTCTTTTCTTTAAGTTTAGGAATTGGAGTTATGGTGACTTATGCTTCCTATTTAAATAAAAAGAGTAATCTTCCAAAACTAAGTGTTGGAGTTGCATCATTGGATACTTTGGTGGGTCTTATGGCAGGACTTATTACTTTTCCTATTGTTTTAACATTTGGGTTAAGTGATGCTATTTCTGAATCAACAGTTGGTGCATTATTTATATCAATTCCTACGGGCCTTGGTTCATATGGAGCGGTTGGAAGAATTGTAGCTGTTGCATTTTTTGCATTAGCTTATATTGCAGCAATAACTTCCTCTGTT
Organism: uncultured Prochlorococcus sp.; assembly: GCA_902621675.1. Classification (GTDB taxonomy): domain Bacteria; phylum Cyanobacteriota; class Cyanobacteriia; order PCC-6307; family Cyanobiaceae; genus Prochlorococcus_A. Next base: position 49,748 of record CACNMX010000005.1, read on the forward strand.
TCATTATTGGAAGTTCCAGTTTCCTCTTTAATGGATAAATTTGGTTTTAAAAGAGAAAAATCTGTTTGGCTGATAACTCTTTTCCTATTCTTAGCAGGCATGCCTTCTGCATTGAACTTAAACATTCTTGGAACTATTGATTCGATTTTTGGAGGTGTATTACTTATCTTTGGTGGATTCTTGGTTACTTTCTTTATGGGATGGGTAGTACCTGGAAAGTTTAATGAAGAACTTAGTGATTCAAAAGTAGGAATCAAAACGACACGTTATTTGAAATTCATGACAAGATGGGTTGCGCCCCCAATTATTGGTTTTGGACTATTTATCAGTGTGTTTGATTTGCTTAAAGGGTGGGTAAGTTAAAAATACTAGTCAAAAATTAAGTATTTGCAATGGTTATTAATTAAAAAATTGATAAGAAGGCTAAGAGCATTGTTTTATTACTAATGTCTAAATATTTTTCTCAAGAAAAAGTTTTACTGCGGAACCTTTTTTAATAAATATTAAATTTCAACTTCTATTTAATCTCAAACTTATCGGCAAAAACCATCACTAATAGAATCTATATAAAATATATTTAGGTATTTAATTTTAAGAAATTAGAAAGCCTTCAAGAATAGATAACAAATTTGATGTCAACCAAATCTGATTCATTAAAAGGAAAGCTTACAGAAAATTTTTCTGAATTTTCTCAACTATCTGACTATTCTTTTATGGATTCTCTTAAAGCAGATCCTCAATCAACAAAAGATGGAAATGATCATAAGCCGCGTTCAGTATATTCGGGGCATTACGTACCAGTTGTGCCAACTGCTATTCCAGAACCAGAATATATTTCCCACAGCAACAAACTTTTTAAAGAACTAAGACTAAGTTCAGAACTTACTAAAGACAAGAATTTTTGTCGTTTTTTCTCAGGTGATATTTCTGTTGCTAATTATCCAATGAGTCCTGTTGGTTGGGCGACAGGTTATGCATTATCAATTTACGGGACTGAATATACCCAGCAATGTCCCTTTGGCACTGGCAATGGTTATGGTGATGGAAGAGCAATTTCTATTTTTGAAGGTTTATTCAATGGGAAAAGAATGGAAATGCAACTTAAAGGAGGAGGTCCAACTCCCTACTGTCGTGGAGCAGATGGCAGAGCTGTCCTAAGGTCTAGCGTACGAGAATTTCTCGCACAGGAATTAATGGATGCCTTGGGAATCCCTACCTCAAGATCTTTAACACTTTATGTCTCACGTTCAGAAATAGTTAGAAGACCTTGGTATTCCAAAGGGTCCAGATATTTTGAACCTGACATCATGATTGATAATCAAGCGGCAATTACTACGAGAGTCGCTCCATCTTTTTTACGTGTAGGCCAGATTGAACTTTTTGCAAGACGAGTTCGTAATAATGCGCATGATGAGGCGCTCAATGAACTAAAGATGATAGTTCAACATCTAATTGATAGAAATTATAAAGATGAAATTGAATATGAGATTTCAATTGAAAGTAAAGTAATAAAACTGGCTTCTTTATACAGATCAAGGCTTATATCACTCATAGCTAACTGGATGAGAGTTGGTTATTGCCAGGGTAATTTCAATAGTGATAATTGTGCTGCTGGAGGTTATACCTTGGATTATGGCCCCTTTGGATTCTGTGAATTATTTGATCCAAGATTTCAGCCATGGACAGGGGGAGGTGAACATTTCTCATTTTTTAACCAGCCTTCTGCAGCGGCAATTAACTTTAAAACATTTTGTTCATCTCTTAGTCCGTTACTTTCACAAAGCAAACAAGATCAAGAAAAGTTAGATCAAATCGAAAAAGACTTCTCTGAATTAATGAATAAGGAATTGATGAAAATGTGGGCAAACAAGCTTGGTTTAGAACATTACAACGAAACTCTAATAAATGAATTTTTTAATCTCATGGTCATTTCAAAAGCAGACTATACAATTTTGTTCCGTAAACTCTCTGAAATACCTGATAACTTAGATTTTTTAAAAGACTGTTTCTATTTACCAATTAATGACGAGCTCAATAATAGGTGGGAAGTATGGCTTGAACACTGGCAAACAGTCTTGAAGAAAGAGGGAAATATTAAAGCAAAATCGGCATCAATGAAATCCCTTAATCCAGTCTATACTTGGCGCGAATGGATGGTCGTTCCCGCATATGAAGAAGCTGAAAAGGGAAATTACAAAAAAATAAAAGAGTTACAGGATGTCTTTAGCAATCCATATGTAGAACAATCCCCAGAAATAGATCAAAAATATAATCGACTAAAGCCAAGCCAATATTTTAACTATGGAGGAGTATCTCATTACAGTTGTTCTTCATAAAAGTTCAATCCTCATGCTGATAGAACAACTTTGAGAAAAATCTTATTTATTTATGGCCGTGGGCATTCCAACTACTGATACAACTCCCACATGAAGTATGGCCGGCTTCTTTCCAACATTTTTCACATAGTGTGGGGTACCATTATTACTCTCTATAAATGCATCACCCGCTTTAAAGAAATTAATTTCTTCACCCCTCACATGCTTTAATCTTCCTCTGGTGACATGAATCAACATTGGGGCAGGGTGCGTATGAATTGGGGTTTCTATCCCAGATGGAATCTTCAATTTTAAGAGTCTTAATTCAGGCTTACCCTCGAGATAATTAAAATTTTTACCACTCAGTCCTTTTGAACTTTGAATAATAGGTATAACTTCAATCTTTTCTTCAGCAAGAAAAGGTTGAGGTAAAGCTAAAGTCCCTATAAAAAGGAAACAAAATGGAATAAATGTTTTTATTTTCATTAGATATTTGAGTTTCACTAATAATAGGTAGTTTGCAAAAATAATAAACTAATTTATTTTTTATATAACTTTTCTAATTGCTTAATTTCCTCTCTTAAATCCTTACCTCTCTCATTTAATTTATTATTTTTAATAACTATTGGGATAATCCACCAGGCTTGAAGACCTAAAAAGATAAAGACTAGGATCAATAATTCAAAAGTACCAGGCTGCATTTGATAAATAACCCTTCTTTGTTAATAACATTATTCTAAAAGTTATTAAACATTCATGAGATTTGGAATTTTTCTAGGCTGCCTCTAATTCAATATTAAGTTCAATTCCCTTTGAAATGATTGCTTCTTTAAATTCAATAAGTTTGGAAATTATTCTTTGCTTCTCAGGATCAGTTTTGTGGATATCATCTACAACTTCTTGCATTGCAAGTGTTACTTTTTGTAGTTTGATTTCTAGATCTTCCCTATAATTCATAAGCTTAAAGAAATTATCTTATCTATTAAAAAACAAAATAATTATTAGTAAATAAGTACTTAACCTTAAAAGGATTGACAGCAAAACAAGGAGGATATAACTTATAGTACAAACGTATTAACAATCAGCCAACCGATTAAAGGTAAAGTATGGAGCCTAAGTACTCATTTGGTTGTAGCACTAGCAAACCCAACGGATGCCTACTAAATCCTGAAGGCAGCAGAATGATCTTTTTCGAAGAATGCAAAAATTCTCCTAAACCTAATTTAAAAATTCATACTCATCTTTTCTACACAAATCACCTTGGAGAACCTGGAGGGTACAAATCCTCTGAAAAACTCAACATAGATTCAGCCTGGGAAAAGTGGCACGAACTGCACCAAAAAGGGTGGACAGAAGTATCTCATAATTACGGATAAATGATCCGGCCAAGAAAAAGCCTTTATGTTTTTATGAGCTTAAGAGTTTCCTAAAATATGGAATTCGGTGTTAAAAATAAATAATCAATATTTATTGACATTTGTATATGAGGAAACATTAAATTGTCTAAAATCTCATAAGAATAAATGAATAAAAATTAATATGCAATATTATTTAAATGATAAAAAATTAAATAAGATTGAAAAGCAAAAGGCGGAGAAAGATGGTCTGAAAATTTTTGAAGAGTTAGATGATTACGCTCTTAAAGGGTGGGAAGAGATGGATGAAGTAGATTTGCAAATGCGCTTAAAGTGGTATGGCCTTTTTTGGAGACCAAAAACTCCTGGAAGATTTATGATGAGGCTTAGAGTTCCCAATGGAATTCTGAACTCTAATCAGTTGAAAGTAATCGCGTCAATAGTCGCTAGATATGGAGAAGACGGTTCTGCAGATATAACAACTAGGCAAAATATTCAATTAAGGGGGGTTTTGATAAATGATCTACCAGATATTATTAAAAGACTTAAAGAGGTTGATATTACATCCGTTCAGTCTGGAATGGATAATCCAAGGAATGTTACTGGTAATCCACTAGCGGGAATTGATCCTGAAGAAATTATAGATACAAGAAAATATACTTCTGAATTAGAAAATTACTTAACAAATTCTGGTAATGGCAACCCCGAATTCTCGAATTTACCAAGGAAGTGGAATACTGCAGTTGCAGGAGCAAAAGATAATTTTCTTCTACATAATGATCTTATCTTTCATCCTGTTTTTAAAAATGGAATATTAGGCTTTGGTGTCTGGGTAGGAGGAATTTTATCAGCAACTTTGAATGCTTATGCTATACCTCTAGATGTCTGGGTAGAAGAAAAAGATATATGCAAAATAACTGGAATTATTTGTTCCCTTTGGCGAGATAATGGAGATAGATTTCTAAGAAATAAAGGAAGATTTAGATATTATTTGAACTCTATAGGTATCGAAAAATTTAGAGAACTTGTAGAAGAAAAATTTGGAACTTTATCCAGTGATCCAGGCTCAATTTTTAACGAAAGACAAAGAAGTTTATTTGGGATTAATAAACAAAAACAGAATAATCTTTACTTTGCTGGATTACACATTCCGGTAGGAAGATTATGTGTAGAAGACATACAAGAAATTGCAAGATTAAGTGAAAAATATGGACAGAGTGAAGTAAGACTAACCGAAGATCAAAATCTAATTATTGTTGGCCTGAAAGATAATATTTTAGAAGAATTTGGTAATGAAGAAATTATTAATAAATTCAAATTAAATCCATCCCATTTTTCAGCGAGCACCGTTTCATGTACAGGGAGTAGTTATTGTAGCTTTGCTCTTGCTAATACCAAAGATATAGCAAGCAATATTTCTGAAAAATTAGATCGAGAACTTGAATTATCAGAGGAGGTTAAAATCCACTGGACAGGATGTCCAAATAATTGTGGACAAGCTCATATGGGTGGTATTGGTATGACTGGTACAAAGGTAAAAAAAGAGGGGGGAGGAACTGAGGATGGATATAATGTCAGTATTGGAGGAAGACAAGATCACCTGCAAACTTTAGGTGAAACCGAATTTAAAAAAGTTAGTAAACATGAAATTTATAATTTAATCAAAGAAATTTTAATCAATAAGTTTAATGCAAAGTTAAAAACCTAAAAATATATTAATGAGCAAAAGTGAATCTGAAATATTAGAAGTTTTAAATGGATTAGGTTCAAAAAAATTAGATCTTGATATTCTTTTTTCCTACTATTCATTGAAATTATCTTTTGAGATTCGCAAAGTTATTGCGGAAAAGATAGGTATGCAAGAAAGGAAAGGCTATTTTTTACTTGAAAAGATGATAAAAAAATTTGGCCTTAAAGTTGAATTTATTGAGGCCCTTAAATTAACAAATGAAAAAGATGCAAAAGATCTTTTACTAAAAAATCTCTATCAAAATAATAAGTTAAATATTCATATAATTAATGCTTTAGAGCCCTGGGGAGGAGAAATCGAACTTACATTGATAAGAGAAATATTCGATATTTGCGAAATAGATTTTTGGATTGCAGGCCTTAATATTCTCCATTTCAAAGCTCATCAATTAACTGATGAAATATTATTATCTTTTATTGATCAAATAAAAATTTACGATGATTTCAAAATCAACTACAAGATAATCTCTATTTTAAAAAGAAGAGAAAGCGAAATGGTTTGTAAATTACTCTATGAATATTCTTTAAATAAAGAATTAGAAATCGCTAAATATGCAATTTTTTCTTTAGGGAGCATTTGGAATGATAATAGTTTTGAACAATTATCAAAATTAGAAAATGAGATAAAAGATCCTTCTCTACTTAAATGCATAAAAAATCAAAAATTGATCTCAAATCAATTTCTAATAAATAAATAAACTAGAGAATTATTTTTTTAACTTATCAATGAGATTTATTAAATTACAAGGTTTTGTATTTTGATTAAGTTGATAAGAAATTATATCTTGCCAACCTGTCATAACAGCATCCTTAGATCCTGGCAAAACGAATAAAAACTTACCATTTGCAGACCCCGCAATACACCTACTTTGTAAAGTACTAGTTCCTATCTTTTTAAATGATAAAAATCTAAAAGTCTCCCCAAAACCATCAATCTCTTTATCTAATAAAGGTCTAATGGCTTCAGGAGTAACGTCCCGAGCTGTAATTCCTGTTCCACCTGTAGTAATAATCACATCAATATTTGGATCTGAGATCCAATCGCTCGTATATTTTCTAATTAAATAAATATCATCTTTGCAAATTATCTTATCAACGACATTGTGTCCTGATCTCTTAGCCTCGTGAAGGAGATAATTTCCACTCTCATCATTTTTTGTGTTACGAGTATCAGAAACAGTAAGCAAAGCTATAGAAACCACTTAAAATTAAACCATTAGTTACTAGATTACTATAGATGGAAACTAAAAAATCTAACAAAATTAAGGTGGTTTTATTATCTAGTATCGCTGAAGATCTAGGATGGAATGAAAAATTTCTTACAATTGAAGGGTCTCAAATGAAGGTTTTTTCTGTATGGAATTTAATTAATACTAATTTAACGCAAGATAATATTATCGTTTCAATTAATCAAGAAATTACAGATATGGATGCGATGATTAATCCGGATGATGAGGTGGCATTTATGCCAATGTTTACCGGTGGATAATTTAAGAATAAAATTTAAAATCCTAGAAGAGACTTTTAATCCTTATAAAGAATTCGAACTTTGGGAAAAGGTAAATAAAAATTCAGCAAACTCATTTTTTATTGGGAGAGTAAGGCCCTCTGATCAATTTGGAAATGATTTAAAGAAACTAGAAATTGTTCATTATAAAGGAATGACCGAAAATTATATTAAAAGATATTTAATGAAAATTTCTGAAAAACAGGATGATTTATGTATTTTTCTCTTGCACAGGATAGGTTTCATTTACCCTAACGAGCCTATTATTTTAATAGCAGTAAGTGCTAATCATAGAGGCATTGCAAATAAATATCTCCAAGAAATACTTGAATTTACAAAATACAAAGTTCCTTTTTGGAAAAAAGAATGGACTTTCAAAGGATCCTCATGGGTAAAAAAGAATACTGACTTAGGGTTTAAATTATAAAAAATTATTTTTTAAAAGTTGTGCCCATAATAAATTTCCTTTTTGACAAAAATCAATTTCAGAAGGTATTTCTATTAATAAATCTGAATTAGATATTGAACTAATCTTTGATGAGGATTGTTCTTCAGAAATATCTGCAATTAATTCACCTTCTTCATTAACGATAAGTTTTCCTCTAAGCAATTCTGGTCTCCCTTTTCTTCTTTTCAAATCAGAATTCAGCTTAACCTTAATCCTAAGAGGGAATTCAATATTAGTAATTCCTTCAAGTTTCTGAAGTGCGGGCCAAACAAGTTGAATAAAAGTAATAGCTGCTGAAACGGGATTCCCAGGCAATCCAAAATAAGGTATTTTTTTATTTATCAATCCAAAAGCAAAGGGTTTTCCTGGCTTTAAAAATAGTTTCCAAAATTTAATTTCTCCTATCTCGTTAATAATATCTTTTAAAAAATCTTTTTTACCAACTGATATCCCACCAACTGAAATAACCACATCATTAAATTCAGAAATATTTCTAAGAGAATTTTTAATATTTTGATAATTATCTTTTTCTATATGAATTTCATTAATTTCAAATCCAAGATTTTTTGCGATTGATTTTATCAAAATACTATTACTTTCCCATATTTCTCCTTTTTTTCTTGCAGTTCCTGATTTGATAAGTTCATCTCCAGTAATTAGTAAACCTAATTTAGAAATTTTGCTAACTTTTATAGTTTTTATCCCACAACTTGCTAATTTGCTTAAAATCCCAGGTGTAATGTTTGCCCCTTTCTTGATTAATATTTCACCTTTAAATACTTGATCATTTTTTTCTCTAATCCAAGAGTTATTAGATGATTTTTCTTTTTTAAGAATATACTCATTTCCGTTTAAAAGTTCTAAAGAAACTTGTTCTTGAGGTATCACATAAAAACAATTATCTGGCACAAATGAACCTGTACTAATCGTTACAGCTTCACCTTTTTTAAGAAGGTCATTAAATGGCTTTCCGGGAAAAGACTCTCCGACAATTTTCCATTTATTCCCTTTACTTGATTCTCCTAGCGCATATCCATCCATGACTGATGATCTATAACCTGGTATATCTTCCTCAGATAAGATTTCCTCCATAGAAACTCTTCCAAGTGCTTCGTCTAAATTGATCTCTTCCTTATGTAAAATTTCATTATTCACTATTAAAGTATCTATCTCTTCCAAGATTTTTTTAATAGCGTCATTTAAATAAAGACCCTGATTATTGATATCAATTCCCATTATTGTGAGTACTTAACTTCTTTTTAATATTCCATTCTTACCACCTTTTTTTTCTAAAAGGCGAATATTATCAATAGTTATAAAAGGATCTAAAGCTTTAAGCATGTCATATAGAGTGAGAAGACCAATTGAAACTGACGTAAGAGCCTCCATCTCAACACCTGTTTTAGAATGAGATTTGCAAAAAGCAATAATTTTAATTGCTTTTTTTGATTCACAAATTTCAAAATCAATTGTGATTTTATTCAATGATAAATTATGACAGAGAGGAATAAGTTCTGAAGTTTTTTTTGCACCATTTATTGCGGAAAATCTAGCCGCTGCAAAAATATCACCTTTTTTAATTTTTTCATTTTTTATTTTTTCTAATATTTCTTTATTCAAATTAATGTACCCTTCTGCTAAAGCCTCTCTTTTGGTTTCTTCTTTATTAGAAATATCAACTATGTTCATTTCTCCCCTTTCATTAATATGAGTTAAAGATTTATCCATTTCCATTTAGCGATTTATTCAATAATACAAAAAATAAAATTTTTAATAAAGCTAATATCAATTTTTTATGCTTAGCATTAATTTATTAATAAATATCAATTTAATTTTGGTTAACAGTCAATCAAATCATTATTTTAATTTCGAGGATGATTTTATTAAAGACTTAAGATGCATACCTTTGTGTGTAAGAAGGAAACTTGATTTAATTGGAATAAAATTAAAACTTACTCATTGGCAAGATTTTAATTTAATTGAAAAAAATAGGATAGTAGATTGGCCAGATTCAAAAAACGATCTTATTGATTTAAAAACTTTTTTAAAAGAAATTACATCTAATTCAAAATATGGAGAAGCAAAAGAAATAGAAATTTCAATTAATCAACCTTGGCAAAATAAAAATAAAGTTCCTGACCAAATTTTAAAATCGGCATTAGCAAGGGGAATTAAAATTTCAGTTGAAAAATGGAGAAATTTAAACGAATTAGATAGATTTGCTTTTTGCAAATTAGTTAGGCCAAGTCATGAACACAACAATTTGGATAGAGCATTTGATGAGATTCTGAAATAAGATTATTGCCTAGTTTGGAACAATTATTACTGAGCATGCTTTTAATTCCGGTTGTTTTGATATCGGGCATGACTTTTCATGCATCAAAGAGTTTACTTCACACATATTTTTTTGACTAAAACCCCAATGCATTGGTAAAAAAACTGTACCTGCTTTAATTTTGTCAGTAATCTGTACTTTTGCTTGAACTTCCCCTCTTTTGGATTTAATTTTTACTATTTCATCATTTTTGATTTTTAAAGATAAAGCATCTTTAGAATTAATTTCCAATAACGGTTCTGGATTCTTTTTTGTAAGTTTTTGAACTTTAGAAGTTCTTGTCATTGTATGCCATTGACTTAGATATCTTCCAATTGTCAAAATTAGTGGGTACTCATCTGAAGGGGGTTCAGCCAACCCAATAGGATCATCAATACAAAAATTTGCTTTGCCCGTCTCAGTTGGGAAATAACCATCTTCATATAATCTTTTTGAAGATGTACTTGGTACGCTACCTTTTGGATAGGGCCATTGTTGAGGACCATGATTTTTTAATAATTGATATGATAATCCGCTCATATCGCATAATCTTTTTGTAGTAGTTTTTAAAAATTCATCATAAACTTCCGATGAAGATTTATATTCAAATTGTTTGAAATAGCCTATCTTCTGTCCTAATTCAGCAAATATTTGCCAATCTGGTTTTGAATTTTTATTTGATTCTCTGAAAGATGGGCAAAGGGTTACTCTTCTTTCTGAATTTGTCATAACACCATCTTTTTCGCTCCATTGAGCTGCGGGCAACACTAGATGAGCATATTTAATTGATTCACTTTGTTCATAAGATTCGTTGAGGATAATTAAAGGACATTTTAAAAGTGTTTTTTTTACAAAGTTTAAATTAGGCATGCTAACTAAAGGGTTCGTAGCTGCAATCCACCAAATTTTCACAGATCCTTTTTTTATAGCTTCTATTTGTTCAAATGCAGATAGACCCTGTTTTGGGGATATCTTTCCCTCAGGGAACCCCCATATTTTTTCAATTTCATTCCTATCTATTTTATTTTTTACAAACCTATATCCTGGAAGAAGGTGCGATAGTCCTCCTGCTTCTCTCCCACCCATAGCGTTTGGTTGGCCAGTTAAGGAAAAAGGACCAGAACCTTCTTTGCCTATTTGGCCGGTCATTAAATGAAGATTTATTAGCCCATTTACTGCTCCTGTACCCTCTTGCCTTTGATTCAAACCCATCGACCAAAGACTTAGAACATTTTTGCTTTCTCCCCATAATTTTGCAATATCAATAATTGTTTTCTCGGATATATTGCAAATTTCACTTATTTTTTTTAGATCCCATTTTTGTATATGTTTTACAAAATCAAAATAGCTTTCGGTCGACTTATCAATGAAATTTTGATCAGTTAATTGATTCTTATAAAGATAATTCGCAATCCCAATAAATAAAAATAGATCTGTTCCAGAAGAAATTTGTAAGTAAAAATCTGCTATGGATGAAGTTTCAGTTTCTCTTGGATCAATTACTATTACTTTTAAATTATCATTTACGTTTCTTTTACGTTTTTTAATTCGATCAAAAAGAACGGGATGACATTCTGCAGTATTTGTCCCTATTAATAAAATTAAAGAGCAATGATCAATATCTTCATAACAACAAGGTGGGCCATCAGAGCCAAAACTTCTGTTATATCCAGCTACTGCTGAGCTCATACATAGTCTTGAATTAGCATCAAAATTATTTGTTCCTATTGCTCCCTTGAGAAGCTTTTGGGCTACGTAATAATCTTCAGTATGAAATTGACCTGAGCCATACATGGCTATGGAATCAGGTCCATAATTTTTTATAGAACTCAAAATATTCTCTTTCAGAATTTCGTATGATTCGTCCCAGGAAATTTCTTTAAATTCTTCATTTAAATTTTCCCTATAAAGTGGTTCTTTTAATCTCCCATCTTTTAAAGTCTCACATACTGTTGCTCCTTTTACGCACAATTTACCTTGAGTTGAAGGACTATCCCTATCTCCACTCACTAACCATTTATCATCAGAAACCGAACTTTTAGGCTTCATTTTTAAACCACAGCCAACACCGCAATATGGGCATTGACTTTTAGTAAAATTCATAAAATTTCTTTTATAAATATCTCAATAGTTTTTGGTTAGACGTAATTTTCAGCTTTTTCCCCTTCATAAGCATCAGCGAATGATCCTTGAGGTTCCTTTAAAAAGAAATAACAGAAAAATCCAACTACTAATCCTGCTATACCTAAAACTTGGAAGAAGGCACTATTTGAAGCAGCAATTATTTCGGGAGAAGGATCTTTACCTCCACCCATCCATAAAGGTAAAAGGCTATAAATATTTAGATAAGTTACCGCACCAACATTTCCATAAGCCCCAACCAATCCAGCTATTTGTCCTGTCACTCTTTTTTTAACTAAGGGAACTAAAGCAAAAGTTGAACCTTCTCCTGATTGAACAAAAAATGAACAAAGCATCGTTAAAAATACAGCCATAAGAATTCCTGCGGATCCTGTAAAAGTTCCAGGTTTTATTAAAGACATCAATAGATATCCAAACCCTAATCCCATAGTTAGGAATCCCATTGTATTTTTTCTATTGCCTGTTCTGTCAGATATCAATCCTCCGGCAGGTCTAGCTATTAAATTCACAAATGCATAACATGACGCAAGAATTCCGGCTACTGCTTTAGGTAAATCAAACGTAAATTCAAAGAAACTAGGAAGCATTGAAACTACTGCCAATTCTGATCCAAAATTTACGATGTAAGTTAATTCCAAGATCGCTACTTGTTTGAATTCATATCTATCTTCTTTAGGGTAAATTTTAGTTCCATTTAATAATTCAATATTCGTTCTTATAATTCCCCAAGTTTGGAAAATAAACCAAGCTAAAACTGCGATTAAGGCTATTGGATAAGTAGATGAAGTAAGGAAACCTACTTTTTGAAGTCTCCAACATAGGACTGAAAGAATTGCTGCGAATGGAACATTCATTCCAATTAAACCCCAGAAATCTCTTATACTCGTTACTTCTAAACCAGCTGTTTTTGCAGGCCTTTGATAAGGTTTTCCTGGAGGTGTATCAGTCACACTAAAGAAATAAATAATTCCATAAACGAAAGAAATAATTCCTGTAAGAGCAATAGCTCCCCTCCAATTAAGTACAGCTCCAGTAGGTAACTCAAACCCTCCTGAAAAAGACAAGAATCCAGCTACGGCAACAAGAGAAAGAGCAGAAAAAGCAGATCCAAAATTTCCCCATCCTCCATATATTCCCTCAGCCAAACCAATTTCTTTCGGAGGGAACCACTCAGAGACCATTCTTATTCCGATAACAAAACCTGCTCCTACTATTGATAAAAGCAATCTCGCAATAACAAGTTGATTGAAGTCTTGAGCACTAGCAAATAATAAACATGGCACGACAGAAAATATCAAAATTGTTGAGTAAGTTTTTCTTGGGCCGAATTTATCCAATAACATTCCAATCAAAACTCTTGCAGGGATAGTCAAAGCGACATTACATATTGCTACTGTTCTAATTTGCGCAACAGATAAACCTAAATCGGCTTTAACAGTAGTTGCAAGAGGTGCGAGGTTAAACCAAACAACAAAAGTAAGGAAAAAGGCAAACCAGGTGAGGTGAAGAGTTCTGTATCTGCCCTTTAAAGACCAAACGTCACTTAACATGAAAATTTTCGAGATTAATTTTTAAGCAATTTATATTTTGATCAATCCATTCATTTGTATTATTTAATACGAAAACAAGTTTTTAAGAAATGCAACTTTTTTAAAAGGCTAGAATTAATAGTCAGAACTAATAAAATCAAAATTGGGGAAAATTAGCAATCTGATTATTGGTATTATCCGATACATAAAGAACTCGTGGAAAAATATTGCCTAAATTATGGAAATAAAACTTAAAAAATTTAAAGCATTCATTTTGGCTGGTGGCAAGAGTTCAAGGATGGGGTCTGATAAAGCACTAATTAAACATCATGAAGGAGGAAATTGGCTGACTCATAAAATAAAAATATTAAATAACCTTAATTTAGAGACTTTTGTAATATCAAATTATACTTCTCATTCAAATGAAGTTGATAAAAGCAATAATGTTAAGTTTATTTTAGATGCTCAACCCTTTGATGGACCATTAACTTGCATAGAACAAATTTTTTCATCTTTTAAAAAAACTACTAAAAATATCCTAATTGTCCCAGTCGATATGCCTAATTTGAATACAAAATTAATTTATTCACTTTTTAAATCATGGGAAGAAAATCAAAATTTTGCGTTAATATCCCATGATGGAATTTTTACACAACCATTATTCGGAATTTATCCCATCAATGAAGAAAATCATTTTAAATTAAAAAAAAAGTTATCCTCCGAGAAGAAAAACTTTCTCGGATGG
>CACNMX010000006.1 GCA_902621675.1 uncultured Prochlorococcus sp.
TGCAGCTGCTCTGTAATGACCAATATTTGTCATGCAAGAACCTATAAAAACTTCGTCAATATTTGTATTTGCAACATCATTGATTTCTTTTACATTATCTGGATCATTAGGGCAAGCAACTATAGGTTGTGTTACTTTTGCTAAATCAATTTCAATGATTTCTTCATACTGAGCGTTTGAATCTGGTTGAATTAACGTTGGTTTCTTTAACCAATTTTTCATATCTTTTATTCTTCTTGAAATCGATTTTGAATCTTCATAATTGCTCTCGATCATTTTTTCTAGCAGGCAAATATTGCTTTTTAAATATTCTTGAACAGTTTCTTGGGATAAAAGTATTGTGCTACCAGCGCATGAGCGTTCTGCAGTAGCATCAGTAAGTTCAAAAGCTTGTTCAAGTTTTAGGTTTGGTAATCCCTCAATTTCCATAATTTTCCCGTTGAATATATTTTTCTTATTTTCTTTCTCAACAGTTAATAGTCCTTTTTTAATTGCGAAGAGAGGGATTGCATTAACTAAATCTCTAAGAGTAATTCCTGGTAATAATTCTCCCTTAAATTTAACCAGCACAGATTCCGGCATATTTAATGGCATTGATCCTATTGCAGCGGCAAATGCAACAATGCCTGAGCCTCCAGGGAATGAAATGCCAAGAGGAAATCTTGTATGACTATCTCCACCTGTGCCTACAGTATCAGGGAGAAGCATTCTGTTCAGCCAGCTATGAATGATGCCGTCTCCAGGTTTAAGAGCTACTCCACCTCTTTGAGATATAAAATCAGGTAATTCTTTATGGGTAAGTAGATCTACTGGTTTAGGATATGCAGCTGTATGACAAAAACTTTGCATCACTAAATCTGCAGTAAATCCTAGACAAGCTAGTTCTTTTAATTCATCTCTAGTCATTGGCCCAGTAGTATCTTGACTACCAACTGTGGTCATAATTGGCTCACAGGTCATTCCTGGCCTAACACCATCTAAACCGCATGCTTTGCCTACTATTTTTTGAGCTTGAGTAAATCCGGCACTACTTTCGGTTGGATTTTGTGGTCTGATAAATATTTCACTTGGTTGATAATTTAATTTGTTTCTAATTTTGTCCGTAAGAGATCTTCCAATCATAAGATTAATTCTTCCGCCAGCTTGGATTTCATCAGTAAGAGTTGATGGATACAACTTGAATTTGCTTATTAATTCTTCAGTATTTAAATCCTTTTCAATTTTTTTAATAATTCCTTTATAGGGATATATTTTAATAACATCTCCTGTTTTCATTTGAGATACGTCAGCTTCTATAGGTAAAGCTCCTGAATCTTGTGCAGTATTGAAGAAAATTGGAGCTATTTTGCTGCCAATTATTATTCCACCTGTTTTTTTGTTGGGAACAAAAGCGATATCTTCTCCTATATGCCAAATGAGTGAATTAATAGCAGATTTTCTAGAACTCCCTGTTCCAACAACATCTCCAACATAAGCTATTGGTAAATTTTGTTTTTTTAAATTATCAAGAATCTTTAGTCCATCAGGTTTTTTAAATTCCAACATAGCTAATGCATGCATTGGAATATCTGGGCGTGATGTTGCATGTACAGCTGGAGATAAGTCGTCTGTGTTTGTCTCACCGTCAACTTTAAACACTAAACAAGTAATCTCTTTTTCCAGAATTTTTTTATTTATGAACCATTCTGCATTTGCCCAACTATTTACAACTTCTTTTGCATAAATATTATTTTGAGATAATTCATAAATTTCATTAGCCGAGTCGTAAACAAGAATAATATTTTTTAAAACTTCTGCCGCTTTTTTTGCGAGTAAACTATTTTCTCCTTTAAGTATTTCAACCAAAGAATTTACATTGTATCCGCCTATCATTGTTCCTAGTATTTCAATTGCTTTTTCGGGATTAATTGATTTGCAATATTTTTCGGAATTAACAATAGCCGTAAGCCAGCTTGCTTTTATGTAAGCAGCCTCATCAACTCCTGGGGGTACTCTATTTATTAGTAAATCAAGTAAATAAGATGAATCGTAAGTACTATCTTGTTCTAATAATTTTGTAATACAATTTGTTTGTTCAGCATTTAAAGGTAGAGGAGGTATACCCTTGGCAGCTCTTTCAGCTACATGATCTGCATAATCTTTTAGCAATGTTTCCAAATTCTTCATTAGTAAGGTTTAATGCCTAATCTATTGTTATTTTTAATATTGAAAAGGAGAGTATTCATAAATGCTTTTTTAAATATTCAAACTTCTTAATTAATCAATGACGACATCATCAAATAATTCAGCTTTAGAAAAGACATCAGATTTACATGTTCTTGAAACACGTCCATTAATACCTCCAAGCAGATTACATAATGATATACCTTTAGATCACGACTCTGCTAATACAGTATCTAAAACAAGAAGATCGATACAAAATATTTTGCATAATAATGATCAGAAGCTTTTAGTCATTGTTGGTCCATGTTCAATTCATGATATTGAGGCGGCTAAGGAATATTCAAAATATATTCAAAAATTTCGAGATATGTATAAAGATAAATTAGAAATAATTATGAGAGTATATTTTGAAAAACCAAGAACAACTATTGGTTGGAAGGGATTGATAAATGATCCTCATCTAGATGATTCTTACGATATTAATACTGGTTTAAGAAGGGCAAGAAGTTTGCTTTCATATTTAGCAACTCGTGGCATACCTTCTGCTACAGAATTACTAGATCCAATTGTTCCTCAATATATTGCCGATTTAATAAGTTGGACAGCCATAGGTGCGCGGACTACAGAAAGTCAAACTCATAGAGAAATGGCATCAGGATTGTCAATGCCTATAGGCTTTAAAAATGGAACTGATGGTTCTTTTAATACTGCAATTAATGCAATGCAGTCAGCTTCAAAATCCCATCACTTCTTAGGTGTAAATGAAAATGGAATGGCTTCTATAGTTAATACTACAGGAAATCCAGATGGACATATAGTTTTAAGGGGCGGTTCACAAGGCCCAAACTTCGAAAGTGATCATGTACAAAGAATTTCAGCAGAATTGAGGCAGTGTAATCTTCCCCATAAAGTGATGATTGATTGTAGTCATGGAAATTCCAATAAAGATTTCCGAAAACAGTCGGAAGTGCTAAAAAATGTAGCTTCTCAAATTAGTAATGGTGAAAAAAATATTTTAGGAGTTATGCTTGAAAGTCATTTGAAGGAAGGAAATCAAAAACTTTTAAAAAAAGAAGATCTCCAGTTTGGCAGAAGCATTACAGATGCATGTATAGATATAAAAACAACTAAAGAATTAATCGCTACTTTATACGATTCACTTAGCTAGTTATTAAAAAATTAAAAAATAATGCTGAAGAGATTGGAACAATGAAATTATCTATTCCTAGTAAACTAAATTGTTCGAGCAAAGTCGCAATAAAAGCTATTGTAAAATAATTTAAATTTAGACTATTTTGTTGAGAGTATCCTATTGAGCAAACTACTATCAAACTTGTCAAAAACATTGTTATTGTTCCAAATAAAGATTTTTTTTGTTTAAAAAAAATCCAACTCTTTGAGTTAAAGCTTTTTCCTATTAATCCAGCTAATCCATCACCAAAAGTCATTATGAAAAATCCACTTATTAGTGCATATGGATCTTTATCCCAGAAAAGATAAATCAAAATAAATAAACTTAGACAATAAAATAATGTCCCATAACTTTTTCTCTCAATATCCTCAATTGTTGGAAATAATTTATAGTTGTAATTGATGAAAACCATTAATGTAACAATTCCTGTAAAAATTAGAGCAGAGTTTTGATTAATTTTTAAAAATTGAGCAATTGGTATTAAAGGTCCTATTCCGATATGTATTATTTTTCTGACGATTTCTCTGCTATCTTCATTATATTTTTTAAAAACTACTGATATTAAAAAAATTGAAAATAAATATAATAAAATTACAGTAAATTTTATCAATTTGGTTAAGCTGCTTTTTGATGAGTTGTCATTACTCGAAGCTTTAATATTGCTTTAGCTTCTAGTTGCCTTACTCTTTCTCGTGAAACATTAATTTGTCTTCCTATTTCTGCAAGTGTTAATGGCTCTTCACCATCTAGCCCAAATCTGAGCTTCATGATTTTTTGCTCTCTTTCATTTAATTGAGAAAGCCAAGTTCCTAAATGCTCTTTTTGAATAGTTCTATCCATACCCTCCATAGGCTCTTCACAGTTTGGATCAGGTATGAGTTCACCAAGAGTACTTCTGTCTTCTTCCCCTCTTGCATGTGCATCTAGGGAGGCGCATGGAGCACTTTGAGAAATTAAATCTTCTAAATCTTTTTGATCAATTCCCATCTCAGTTGCCATTTCCAATCGTGTAGGTTGTCTGCCAAATTTATGTGATAATTCTCTAGAAACTCTTCTCATTTTAGACAGTTTTTCACTTATGTGAATAGGCAAACGGATGGTTCTAGCACTATTATCAATTGCCCTCGTCATTCCCTGTCTAATCCACCAGTAAGCATAAGTGGAGAATTTATATCCCATAGCAGGATCAAATTTATCTACAGCTCTTTCAAGGCCAATAGCTCCTTCTTGGACAAGATCTAATAATTCAAGCCCTTGGTTTTGGTATTTTTTTGCAACCGAGACAACGAGCCTTAGATTAGCTGCCATCATTCTATCTCTTGCTCTTTTGCCAATCTTAATTTGATAAAGATTTCGTTGGGTTAGATCAGTTTCAGGAATTTGTAGCAACTTTTTCATGTTCTGAACATGATGAGCTAACTCTATTTCCTCTGCTGGAGTCAAAAGAGGTACTCTTCCAATGCTACTTAAGTAATAGCCAATAGAATCTGAAGCGAGTCTGCCAGATTTTTTTTGGCTTTGTTTTGCCGTAAGACTGGATTTCGATTTGCGAGACTTGCCCGCTGTGTTTGGTAATCTTGGCTCATCAAAATTATTATCTGAAGAGCTTTTCGCAGATTCCAGAGGGATCCCCATCACCCTGGCCTCCTAAATAATGGATTTTTTAAAAAGCTAGCACTGAAATTGAAATAAAAACTACTTTTACGTTGAAATTTTAAAGACAAAAAATTTTTTTTTAAAGCTTATTTCTTGAAATCCATTGATATGATTTGATTTTATAAAAAATAAAAAAAATTTAAAATATTAAGTATTTTTTTAAATGTTGTAAAAATCAATATTAATTTTATTTTTCTATGAGGTCAATTTGTGAACGATTATGGGATGACTCTAATTCAAATTTCGAATATGAACCATCATTATTCATTATCCAAGAAAAGTAATTATCTTTAATGTAAGTTTGTAAAAGCGTGTATATTTTAGATTTTAATTCATAATCCTCTATAGGAGTAACAGCTTCTATTCTTCTATCAAGATTTCTTCTCATCCAATCTGCACTTCCTATAAATACCTCATTATCTCCGTTATTACAAAACCAAAAAATTCTTGAGTGTTCAAGAAAATGGCCAATAATGCTTATAACTTTAATATTTTCACTTAAATTTTTTCTTTGGGGATATAGGCAACAAATACCTCTTATGATGAGGCTAATTTTTACACCTGAGTCTGAAGCTAAATAAAGCAGTTTAATTATTTCTGGGTCTACTAGGGAATTCATTTTTGCGATTATTTCGGCTTTTTTGCCTTCCTCTGCATTTTTAATTTCTCTCTTTATCAGAAATATAAATTTCTCTCTCATAGATGAGGGAGAAACTAATAACTTTTGATAACTTTTTTGTTTAGAAAAACCTGATAAGTAATTAAATAATTCAAGTAAATCTGATGCAATATCAGGATCCGTTGAAAGTAATCCTAAATCTGTATAAAACTTTGAAGTATTAGAGTTATAGTTTCCTGTTCCAATATGGAAATAATTCCTTAATCGTCCTTTCTCTTTTCTTACTATTAAAGCAATTTTTGTATGAGTTTTAAATCCGATGATTCCATATACAACATGAATTCCAGCTTGTTCAAGTTGTTTTGCCCATTGAATATTATTGTCTTCATCAAATCTTGCTTTTAGTTCAACAAGAGTCATTACTTCTTTCCCATTTTCCGCAGCTCTCATTAAAGCTTCAATGATAGGGGAATCTTGGGAAACTCTATATAAAGTAATTTTTATAGCCATTACAAGTGGATCATCAGCTGCTCTATTTATAAATTCTTCAACTGAAGTTTTGAATAAGTCATAGGGATGATGAAGCAGAATATTTTTTTTTCTAAGTATCTTGAAAATGGAATTAGGGTTTTTGTTCGAAGGCAAATCTAAATTTTTTAATTCTGGGTGAGTTTTTCCAATAAGTAGATTTTCTTTTAAATCATCTCTATCAATTTTTGTAAGCTGATTTAAATCGTCAAGGCCTAATAAACTTTTGCAAAAGTATATATATTCTTTCTGTATTGAGATACTTTCAATAAGTAACTTTAGAATATTTTCTGGCATATCTGACTCCACTTCTAATCTAACTACGTCTCCACCTAATCTTCTTTTTTGCAAACTTTGTTCAACAGCTAAAAGTAGATCATCAGCTTCAAGTTCTTTTAATTCTAAATCTGCATCTCTTGTCACTCTAAAAAAAGAGTAATTTATACATTCCATTCCATTAAATAAAGTATTAATATTATTTCCAATTAAATCTTCAACACTTATGAAAAAGTGAGAACTTTCATCACTAAGTTGAGTAATTTCATTGGGAATTCGTATAAATCGGGGTATATTTTTTGTTGGTATTTTTATTCTGACAAACTGATTTTTAGAATCCTCCGTATCCTTTATTAAAGCTGCTAAATTTAGACTTAAATTACTTATAAAAGGAAATGGATGTGCCGGATCAACAACTAATGGAGTTAATAAAGGGAAAATAGATGTTGTAAAGAAGTTATTACACCAATTTCTTTGATTTTCACTAAGGTCCTTATATTTTTTTAAAATTACACCTTTTTCTTTTAATTCATTTTTTAATTCATGATTTACATAGTTTTCTTGGAGAATAGTTAACTTTTTTATTTCATCATTGATTTTTTTTAATTGCTCTTTAGGGGTAAGTCCGTCAATACTTTTTTTAGTAATTTCTGCTTCAACTTGAGCCTTTAATGAAGCTACTCTTACCATAAAAAACTCATCAAGATTATTACTAAAAATTGAACAAAATTTCACTTTATCTAGAATTTTGTACTCTTTTTCCATACCAGTAAGGAGTACTCTTTTATTGAATTCAATCCAACTTAATTCTCTATTAATAAAAACATCAGTCTGGCTTTTCATTAAAAAACTTTTAATTTTTGATTTTTAAAAGA
This sequence comes from uncultured Prochlorococcus sp., assembly GCA_902621675.1. Lineage (GTDB taxonomy): Bacteria > Cyanobacteriota > Cyanobacteriia > PCC-6307 > Cyanobiaceae > Prochlorococcus_A. The sequence goes on from CACNMX010000006.1 coordinate 7,310, forward strand.
ATTATTATTTTTACCCTCTGCAATAAGGTATATCATGAAAAGTAAGATAACGGAACCAGCTATAAAAGGCGATTTAGGACCAAAACTATCATAAACCCTTCCGGCCATTGCAATTCCTAAAACGCCTCCAAGACTCTGTAAACCCTGAAGGTTACTTAAAATTGATCCTTGTTTATCAATGTCTAATTTCTTAGATATTAGTGCTCTTAACGTGGGCGTAATTAACCCTGCCCCAACGGCTAAAAATGAAACAGCTGAATAAATATTAATTATTGCATTTTCTTTTGGTGCAGTTATTAAAAGTGAACATGCTACAAGAATGAAGCCTGATCCGATAAGTGTTAATTTCATTTCGCCAAATTGCTTTACGAGAGGTCCAATTAGTCCTCCCTGAACAATAATTGCAATAATGCCTACTACAACAAGAGTCCCGCTTGATGCTTTGGTCGTCCAGTTTAAAGATTCTTGAAGGAAAAATATTAGGATGTTGGTTAATCCAGTAAAAGCAATAAAGTAAATAAAAAAGGCTAATGATAATTTTTTAATCTTTTCTTCTTTGAAAACTGTAAATAGTTCTTTCAAAGGGTTTTTAATAATAGTTTTTGGCTTATTAGTGTCACTATTAGGTTTTGTTTCTGGCAAGTAAAAGAAAACTAGAAGAAAATTTATTATTGGAATAATTGATGCTATTAAAACTGGAATGATAAAGTTATTATTTGTATTTCTTGCAAATATTACAACGAAAATATTACCTAAGAAAAAACTTAAACCAAAAGCTACTCCGATAAGACCAAATGTTTTTGCTCTTTTTTCAGGGCTTGAAATATCTGCAAGAATAGTTGTTGCGGTGGCTGCAGTTCCCCCACTTAAACCGTCAATTAGTCTCGCTAAGAATAATAAAAATAATGGGATAGTGGCTATTGAATTTGACCAATTAAAAAGAACAGTAAAAGATAATATGGATATTCCAATTATTGAGCCTGTAATACAAAAAAGAGTGACAGGCCTTCTACCGTATCTATCACTCATAAGTCCAATAAAAGGGGAAGCTGTAAATTGCGCAAGTTGGTAAGTGCATGATAATAAGCCATATGTACTAGCTTTAGAGTCAAAAAGTAAAACAAAAGAGGGTAAAATGGGTAAAAGTATACTTTCACTTAATCGATCATTTAGAAGAGTTACAAAAGCACTCAGGAGAGTAAATTTTTTGTTTGGTTTCAATAAACTTTCTTTCACAATATTTACCTTCATTGCGGTTAACTTTTACTACCATACTTGTTAATGGAGAATTATGTGCCTGGTATTGTTTATTTAGTTGGGGCAGGGCCTGGTGATCCTGAGCTTTTAACTCTTAAAGCTTTACGTTTAATACAAAATTGTGATGCATTAGTTCATGATGCTTTAATTCCAGATGAAATAACAAAAGAGGCAGGAAAAAATACAGAAATTTATCATGTAGGCAAAAGAGCTGGGAAGTGTTCTGTTCCTCAGGCTGAAACTAATGCTCTTATTTTGAAATTAGCAAAAGAAGGCAAAAATGTTGTAAGGCTTAAAGGGGGAGATCCATTCGTTTTTTCTAGAGGTGGTGAAGAGGTATCGATTTTAGAAAAAAATGGAATTTTAGTTGAAATCGTTCCTGGTATAACTTCTGGGATAGCTGCCCCCGCATATTTTGGTATTCCATTAACCCATAGAGATGCAGCGAGTTCAGTAACTTTCGTCACTGGACATGAGCGTGTAGATAAGGAAAAAAAAACAGTGAATTGGAGAGATTTAGCTAAATCATCAGATAGCTTAGTAATTTTTATGGGTATAAAAAATATTGAATTTATTGTGCAAGAATTAATTCTAGGTGGTTTAGATAAGCATACTAAATGCGCTGTAATTCAAGAAGCTACTTTAAAAAATCAAAAATGTTTGATAGAGAAATTAGATAATCTTCCAGATAAAATCAAAGATAAAGAATTTTTAGCTCCATCAATTATCATTATTGGAAAAATTGTTGAATTTAAAGTTAATAACAATATTACTAAAGTATCTGATGTTTATTTACCAGATATTAATAAAGTTCAACTATATAATAAATCCCAAAAGTAAATTGGGTCGAATTTATGTTTAAGCTTTAAATCATTAACTTGATTAATTTGTCTGCAAGATAAGCTATTAATTGCGACTATTATGTCATCATTTTGAAATTCTGGAGGAATTAATTCTTCTTTTACAATTTTCAATTTTAAAGCTTTAGAAACCATAATCCCCTCTAAACAGCCGCTTTCTTTTCTAGGAGTTATCCATTGATTATTTCTTTTAATTAGGAGATTAAATGTACTTCCACAACAAAGCTCATCAGATGTATTCAAAAGAATAGAATCATCAAATGATTTTTCATTAGCTTCTGTTAAAACTTGTATTGCCTGATTATATGAAAATGTTTTGCATTTACTTATAACACTGAATTCATTAATTTTTTCCGTTTGACTAATGCAAACGCTTATCGGATTAAAATTTGGTTTGACTCTATAGAACTCAAGCCATAAATTATCCAAATCTTTTGTCTCTGAAGTGCTATTAATTGTAAGTTTTCGACCTTCATTAGTTCCTCGACTATAATTAATTCTTACTGAAGCAAATTGATCATTTTTAAGCGATAACTTTATAATTCCATCGTGAATAAGTTGTCTTAAAGTTAATTTATTTATTTTGAGATTAATATTTAAAAACTTGCTACTTTTTTCTAACCTTTGCAGATGTTCATCAAAAAGAACAGGTTTGTTTTCTTTTATCAAAATGGTTTCAAATATACCATCAGCAAATTTTAATCCTCTATTATTGGCAGCAATAAATATTTTATCAATATCCAACCATTGATCTTTGTACCAGCCTAATGACTCAATCATTTTAGTGAATCAATTAACGGTAATAGTTTCCACTTTAGTTCATTAGTTTCCTCTTCAGGGTTTGAGTCAATAACTATTCCGCAACCAGCATATATATTGATTTTTTTGTCTTTAATTAAAAATGATCTTATTAGTATATTGCTGTCAAACTCTCCATTCCAGTCAAGCTTCAAAAATGAGCCACAGTATGGTCCGCGTTCACATTCTTCTAATTCAAAAAGTCTCTGGCATGATCTTAATTTAGGTGCACCAGTGATAGAGCCACCAGGCCAACAAGCCTTTAGTACATCAATCCAGTTTTTGTCTTTTTTTAATTTACCTCTGATTACTGAAGTTAGATGATGAACTTTTAAGAAACTTTCAAGTTTTAATATTTCAGGCACCATAATACTTCCTATTTCGCAAACTTTACTTAAATCATTTCTTATTAGGTCAACAATCATAATATTTTCGGCTCTATCTTTTTCGTTTGTTATTAGATCGATAGCATTAAGTGCGTCTTGATTTAAATCCTTATCTCTCGATCTAGTTCCTTTGATAGGTCTTGATTCCACAAAATTTTTATTATCTATTTTTATAAATCTTTCTGGCGAGGTAGATAATACAGCCTCTTTATAATTATCACTATTTATTATTATTCCTCCAAAGGGAGCTCTTAAATTCCTTCTTATTTTCAAATAAATATCTAGAGGATTATAATCTTTAGAAGATTCAATTTCGCATTTAGTTGTTAGGTTTGCTTGAAATATATCCCCTAGAGAAATTAATTTTTTCAATTCTAGAACATTTTTTTGAAATTTTTCAGCCATTTCGTTTAAATTTATTTGTGAAAAATCAAAATTCAAATTTGTTTTAATAATATTTTCTTCTTCAATATTTTTTATATTGTTGATTATGTTTTTATAATTCACCAATTCAGATGAGTTTGTGCCTTCGATAATTATTTCTTTTTTTATTAGATTACATTTAATGATTGGATCATATGATGCAATCCATAAAGTTGCCATATTAGATTTTCTCCATGGGTTTTTGGGTTCTATGTAAACTCCAGCTTCATAACTTAACCATCCGATCCAAAATCCTTTTTCAATATTTTTTAAATTATTAAATGGATTATTAGTTTTGTCTAAGTTATTGATATCTCTTGATTGGATTATTTTTTTAGGTTTAATTCCGATTATTGACCATTCTCCATTTTCTTTGCCATCACTGTCTAGCCAAGCTAATCCTTTATCTCCGAATTTTTTTGTTAGATGATGCGTAATCAGTGCTGGATCCATCCATTTTTCTAGAATTATTTTTTTTATTTTCATTTTTTATTATTGTTATTGAGCCATTTTTCATAAGCGGCATTTCTAATTCTGCAGCTATCACACTTACCGCATGGTTTTGAATTACCCGAATAACAACTCCATGTTTTATCTAAAGGGACATGATTATCAAAAGCTAATTTAATAATTTCCTCTTTATTTAAATCTAATAGCGGTGTCCAAAGTTTTATTGGATTATTTTCTCTTCCTCTTTTATTGGCTAAATCTGCTAATTCTTGAAATTTCTTAATGTAGTCAGGTCTGCAATCTGGATAACCGGAATAATCTAGTGCATTAACTCCTAATCCTATAAAATCAGCATCTATTGCTTCGGCATAACTTAGTGCAACGGAAATAAATATAGTATTTCTCCCAGGAACATAAGTATTAGGAATTTGATCAGTTTGCACTCCTTCTATAGGAATATTTTTTTGAGTATCGGTTAATGACGACCCTCCCCATAAAGATAAGTCAAGCTTAATGATTTTAAATTCCTCGATATCAAAGTGTTTCGCAATTATTGATGCAGAATTTAATTCTTTTTTATGACGTTGACCGTAGTCAAATGAAAGGCCAAAAATTTTAGCTTGGGAATTTTTTGCGATACCAGTAACTGTAGAAGAGTCTAAACCTCCAGATAATAAAACTACTATAGATTTATTTTTAAGAATCATATGTTTTTAATTAATTTTTAAGTATTTATGAGTTTGAAGGCTTAATTTCCAATCTGGGTTATTTTTTACGAAATCAATAGCAAGAGAAAAACCATTCGCATTGTTCCATGCTGGCTGTAAATAAAAAATTTTATCTTCTTTTTTTAAGACATCTTTGTTTTTAGAGAGTTGATATTGTTTTAAAGTTTCTTTTTTTATTTGAATAGCAAATTTAATATCTTCTATTTCATTTATGATTATTTTGATTTCATTACAGTTTTGTAAAAAATAATTTTTTGGAGGGGAGTGCCTTTTAGGAGATAAAGTAATCCAGTCATAGCTTCCTGATATCGAATTAACTCCACTTGTCTCAAGATGAATATTGATGGGCTTTTGTTCTTCTCCCATAGTCATTTTTTTTATGGCTTTGCAAAAATTATCCAAGTTATGTTGTAAAGGTTCTCCACCTGTAATAACGCAAAAAGATGCTCCTCTTTCTCTGGCAATTTTTATGCGATCTATTATTTTTTCAATTGATGTAGAAGGGTGTTTTTTCTCGTCCCATGAATTTTTGGTATCGCACCAAGAACATCCAACTTTACACCCGGCTAATCTTACAAAAAAAGCACTTTTTCCAGCGTGATAACCTTCACCTTGTAATGAATGAAATTGTTCGACTAAGGGTAAAAAATTTGTCATTTTCGCTCAAAAAAATAAAGAATATTAATTTGATTGATTTAACTTTTCTTGAGAGGCTTTTATTAAACCTTTAAATAAAGGATGAGGTTTGCCAGGTCGTGATAAAAACTCAGGATGATATTGACATGCTAAGAAGTATGGATGATTTTCTAACTCAATTAACTCAACTAATCTGCCATCAGGTGATGTACCACTAATTTTGTATCCAGAATCTAAAAAACTCTGTTTGTAGTAATTATTAAATTCGTATCTATGTCGATGTCTCTCATAAATAACATCCTCATCATATAAGTTTTTCCCAGTTGTATTTTTTATCAATCTACATGGATAAACTCCAAGTCTCATTGTCCCACCTAAATCAACTACATCTTCCTGTTCTGGTAATAAATGTATCACTGGATTGGGAGTGTTTGGGTCTAGTTCTGAACTAGATGCATCTGGAAGATTAGCTACATTCCTGGCCCATTCTATAACTGCACATTGCATACCAAGGCACAAACCTAAAAAGGGAATTTTATTTTCTCTTGCGAATTTTATAGCCGAAATTTTTCCATTTACTCCTCTATTGCCAAATCCCCCGGGTACTACAATTGCATCTACTTCATTTAAGTAAGTTTCTGCTGAATTTTTTTCTATCATTTCAGCATTTACCCAATGTAAATCTAATAAAGCCTTTTGTTCAATGCATGCATGTCTTAAAGCTTCAACAACTGATAAATATGCATCTCCAAGTTCAATGTATTTACCTACTAAAGCAACTTTGACTGGAGCTCCAGGATTTCTTAGGTTGTGTATTATTTGCTCCCAATTTTTCAAATCACATTTTTTATCTTCAAGGTCTAAATAGTTAAGGGTTTCTTTACATAAACCTTCTTTTTTTAAAGAAAGAGGTACAGAATAAATACTATCAGCGTCTAGTGCTTCAATTACAGAATTAATATTAACCCCACAAAATCCACTAAGTTTCTTTTTAAGACCTTCATTTATTGGTTTATCACTTCGGCATACAAGTAAATCTGGTTGAATTCCAATTGATCTTAATTCTTTCACTGAATGTTGTGTTGGTTTAGTTTTTATTTCGCCAGAGGTTTTGATGTAAGGGAGTAATGTTACGTGTATGTATGCAACATCGTTCCTATTTACATCATTTTTGAATTCTCTTATTGCCTCCAAAAAAGGCAAAGATTCAATATCACCAACTGTTCCACCAATTTCGGTAATAATAATATCTGCATTGCTGTTGGCTGCTACTCTATGAATTCTTTCTCTTATTTCTCTCGTTATGTGAGGTATTACTTGCACGGTTCCACCGTTATAACTACCTCTCCTCTCTTTGTTAATAACTGATTGATAAATAGATCCAGTAGTCACACTATTTAACCTAGTCATTGCAGTGTCAGTGAATCTTTCATAGTGACCTAAATCTAAATCAGTTTCAGCACCATCTTCTGTTACAAATACTTCTCCATGTTGGAAAGGGCTCATTGTTCCTGGATCAACATTTAGATATGGATCTAGTTTTAATATTGAAACACTATATCCTCTAGACTTTAATAATCTTCCTAAGCTTGCAGCTACAATTCCTTTGCCAATGCTAGAAACTACTCCTCCGGTGACAAATACAAATTTTGACATTAAATATTTTTAATTAAGCACAGCCTCCTTATATTTTATTTAAACAAAAAACGTTTAGAACATCCATATATATTCTTATTCATCAATTGTTATTTCAATATCTAATTCTTTTAATTGTGATTCAGAGACATTTGAAGGTGCATTTGTGAGAAGACATTTTGCTTGTTGATTTTTTGGAAAAGCAATGGTTTCTCTGATTGAATCTGCACCAATTATTAGCATAGTAATACGATCCAATCCAAACGCTATTCCACCATGAGGAGGAGCACCCATTTCTAAGGCTTCTATTAAAAATCCAAATTTTTCATCAATCTCCTTGTCAGTAAGCCCTACCGTTTTCAGAACCTCTCTTTGTAAGTTTGCTTCATGAATACGTAAAGAGCCACCTCCTAACTCTAATCCATTAAGAACTAAGTCATAAGCATTTGCTGTAGAGCTCTCAATTTCTTGTTTCAAGTTTTCAGAATCTTTAGATTTTATATTTTTTGGAGAACAAAAAGGATGATGTAAAGCTTCATATCTATTTTCCTCTTCATTTCTCTCAAACATCGGGAAGTCAGTTACCCATAAGAAATTCCATTTACTTTTGTCAATGAGATTTAAGTCTTTTGCGATATATTGTCTAACCCTATCTAATGACTGATTGACAATTTGTTTATCTCCAGCTCCTAAGAGGATTAAGTCTCCATCTTTTGCTTCTGTGATTTTTAAAATATCAGCTATATGCGCTTCACTTAAATTATTTTTAATTGCCCCAATAGTCTCAAGCTCATTTCCTTTGACCCTTATAAAGGCCAAACCACCAGCTCCAGCATCTTGAGCTACTTGGAAAATGTCACCTCCTGGTTTAATTCTTACGTTGCTAATACTTGAATTGCCTCCTTTGACTGTTATGGATTTTATATAACCTCCAGATTTAATTGCCTTGGTGAAAATATTAAATCCAATATCACCTAATACTCCTCCTAAATCTTTTAATAACATTTGATATCTAGTATCTGGTCTATCAGTGCCGTAATTATCCATTGCTGATTGCCATGACATTCTTGGGAAAGCATTATCAAAATTAATATTTAATACTTCTTTCCATATTTTTTTTATAAGACTTTCATTAAAAGCAACTATTTCTTCTTCACTAGTAAAGCTCATCTCAATATCTAATTGAGTAAACTCTGGCTGTCTATCTGCTCTTAAGTCTTCATCACGGAAACATTTTGCGATTTGATAATACTTGTCCAAGCCTCCAACCATTAAAAGTTGTTTAAAAAGTTGCGGGGACTGAGGTAGAGCAAAAAATTCTCCATTCGAAAGACGAGCAGGAACAAGAAAATCGCGAGCGCCTTCTGGAGTTGACTTTGTAAGTAGTGGGGTCTCTACTTCTGTAAATCCAAAATTATCAAGAAATTCTCTAGCTACTTTAATAATCTTATGTCTTGTTTTTAAATTTTTTAATAATTTTCCCCTTCTTAGATCAAGATATCTATATTTTAATCTGAGTTCCTCTTTAGTATTTTCACAATCATGTATAGACACTGGAAAAGGTAAGTTTTTTTTGATTTGGTTGAGAATTTGCAAATCTTTAACCTTAAGCTCTAACTCGCCAGTACTTAAATTTGTATTTATGGAATCTTTGGGCCTTTCATTAATAATTCCGCTAACCATTATTACTGTCTCATTTCTTAGAGTTTCTGCCTGTTTAAATAGATCTGCACCATCATCGGGGTTAATTGTTATTTGTAGGAATCCACTATGGTCTCTTAAATCAATAAAAATTACACCACCATGATCTCTTCTTCTATCTACCCATCCGCATAGATTAACTAATTTACCAATATCTGTATTATTGAGTTCTTTGCAAATTTTGTTTCTCATCTAAGTATAGATTTATTTATCAATAACTTATAATAATTCTTTAAGGGTAGATTTAGTTAATAATTTTTTTTATAAAACGCTCTTTTTGTTATAACCCCTTTGAATTTTTTGTCTCTTATCAATATTTGAACTTCATTATTTATTAAGGCATGCGAGGTATTGATGTATGCAAAAGCTATAGCTTGTTGTTTAGTTGGAGACCAACTACCGCTTGTGATACGCCCAATATTTTCTTCACCTTGAAAAACTGCGCAACCTTTTCTTCCTATTGCTTTACCTTCTATAGAGAGACCAACTAACTTTTTTTGAATACCTAATCTTGACTGCTCTTCAAGAAATTTTCTTCCAAAGAATTCGTGATTATTTTCTAGATGTACTAGCCATCCTAATCCTGCTTCATATGGAGAAGTTTCTTCATTTATGTCTTGACCATAAAGATGCATGCCTGCTTCAAGTCTAAGAGTATCTCTAGCTCCTAAACCACAAGGTGCAACATTTTTGGAAATTAAGAAATCCCATAAATTTATTGCTGCTTTTTTAGATAAAAGTATTTCTAAACCATTTTCCCCTGTATATCCTGTCTTTGAAAAGAAAATTTTTTCTTTAGGCGAAATATGTTCAAAAATTTTATATTCGCATCCAAAGTTAGGGATATGTGAGATCGAAGATTCAATCCATTCTTCAAATAAATCGAATGAGTCTTTCCCCTGAAGTGCTAAAAGTACTTTATCTTTTTTGAAGTTTGTTATCGAAATTTCATATTTATTTAAATTATTTTTTATCCACTGAAAATCCTCTTCATATCTACTTGCATTAACTATTAACAATAATTCTGATATGTCATTTTCTTGTATACCAAGGTCATAAATTATTAAGTCATCTATTATCCCTCCTTTATCATTGAGCATTACTGTATAAAGACCCTGACCTTCAGAAAAGGAGTATAAATTAGTAGGAAAAAGTTTTTGAATATAATCCTTTGGATTGATTCCTTTAACAGATATCACACCCATGTGAGAAATATCAAATAATCCTGCTGAAGATCTAACTGATTCATGCTCTTTGATTAATCCTGAAAATGATATGGGCATTTCCCAACCTGCAAAATCCACTAATTTTGCATTGGATTCAACATATTTTGAATAAAGAGGACTTTTTAGCAAATCCATGAAATATTTAGTTTGTATTTAGTATTTTTACACTGTAGTTTAGAAATTTTTTATTGCATATTTTCTAATGACAAAATTAAGCTTCTAAGTACTTTGGCTGCAACTATACTACTTACTCCGCTTTTATCAATTTCTGGAGATAATTCAACAATATCTGAAGCTATAATTCTAAAGTCTTTTAAAGTTTTCAGGATTTCTTCAAAGTCATTCCAAAAAAATCCTCCCGGTTCTGGAGTACCCGTCCCTGCCAATAAACTGGGATCAAACCAATCTAAATCTATTGTTAAATAGATTGGAGAATTAGAGTATGGTAGAAGAGCTTGTTTTAACTCATGTGCATTTCCGCCTGGATAAAAGTTAACTAATTGCTTGTTGTTATGCATAATTTCAAATTCTTCCTTAGTCCCACTCCTAATTCCTACTTGTAAAATTTTCTTTTCAGGTAGCACTTCTAAGCATCTTTTCATAGTACATGCATGACTATGTTCATTTCCTATATATGATTCTCTTAAATCTGCATGAGCATCAAGTTGAACCAATATCAAATCTGGATATTTTTTCACTAATGCTTCAATAGCACCTCTCGTAATAGAGTGTTCGCCTCCAAGCATAATAGGACTAAGGCGTTTACTAATTAAATAATTTGTTGCTGATTTAACCGATTCAATAACGGACTTTGAATCATTTTTATCAATTACTATTGATCCAAAATCAATATACATAATATCCTCTAAGTCTTTTTTTATTTTTGGACAATATGTTTCTAAACAAGAACTGACTTGTCTTATTGCTTCTGGGCCAAATCTTGCTCCTGGTTTAAACGAACATGTCCCGTCATAATTAACTCCAAATATACCAATTGAGCAATTCTCAGGACTTCTTTTTGCTCCCATATAAATTGCATTTTCGTTATTAAATAAATTTTTTGTCATCTTATGAACCTAGTTCTTTCACAATTTTATTTGGCATCATTTTGAATGCTGCATTTTGAAAATTTAAATTCCAAATTTCACATCCTTTTTCTATTTTTAGGGCTTCATCATTATTTTGCTTTGATAAATCTAGATTTTCTGAAGAAGCGAATGTCCAACTCCAAATCCCGCTTGGGTATATAGGCACAAAAGAATACATAGTTTCAGAAACTTTAAATATATTTTTTAGGGTTTTCAAAATATTTATGTGAATATCTTTGAAGGATTCAGGAGATTCGCTTTGCGTTGCTAATATCCCACTTGAGGTAAGTATTCTTTTACATTCTTTATAAAAATGATCTGAAAATAATAAATTTGAAAATTCAGAGGGATCTGAACTATCTATAAATATTACGTCGTAAAAATTATCTCTTGTTTTTTTAACCCATTGAACACCGTCATCAACATGTATTTCTAATCTTTTGTCATTCCATGCTTCGCCTCCAATTTCTTTTAGAAATTTTTTAGATATTTTGATTACCTCCTCATCAATTTCTACTAGATCAATTTTTGATATTTGAGAATATTTAACGCATTCTCTTACAGTACCACCGTCACCACCGCCAATAATTAGTACATTAGATTTTTCGTCAATGCTACTTAATGCAGGATGCACAAGACACTCATGATAATATTTCTCGTCTTTTAATGATGTCATCCAGCAACCATCTAACATTAAAGCTTTACCATAATATTCATTTTCAATAACAATAATTTCTTGATATTTTGAAGTTTTTTTAAATAGGATTTTCCCATTTAGGCCGAATCTTGAGCCTTTATGATATTCATCTATCCATGTTTTAATATTTGTCATTTGCTTGTAGGAATTTTTCCCGCCAGTTTTTGCTTGGCCATTTGCCAAAGCCGTTGAAAGTCTTTGGGAGTTTGTTTTTTAATATTATCTCCTGCATGATCTTCGACGATTGAAAATCTGTCTAAAAATTTTATATTAGTTTTTTGAAGAGCTGATTCAGGATTGATCTTTAAAAAGTTTGAGAGATTAAGAATAGTAAAGTAAATATCCCCAAATTCATTTTTTATCTCTGAATCATTTTTACTTTTAATTGCCTCCTTTAATTCATTAATTTCTTCTTCTAACTTTTTAAAAATCTCATCAGTACTTTCCCACTTGAAACCATGTTCTTTAACAACATTTGTGATTTTATCTGTTCCAACCGTTGGCGGTAAATATTTAATTTTTAAATTTAAATTTTTACTAATTGAAGATTTCATATCAGGTGCTTCTTTTTCTAAATTTTTTATATTTGCCCAAATTTGTTGTGATTTTTTTAATGATACTTTTTCTTTTTTGTTAAAAATATATGGATGTCTATTAATAATTTTTTTGTTTAGATTTTTTATAACATCATTTAGTGTAAATTTTTTTTCTTCATAACCGATTTCAGCATGAAGCATTACTTGTAATAAAAGATCTCCTAACTCTTCACATATGTTGTCTGCATTTTTTTCATATATCGCATCTATAAATTCATTACTTTCTTCATACAAAAATGGGATCAACGATACATGAGACTGTATTTTCTGCCATGGGCAGCCCCAAGTTTTATCTTTTAATGCTTTGATATTAGATATTAAGATTTTAAAACTATTTATAGTTTCTAAATCGGAATTGTTTTCCAATTTATATCTATTGTTTGATGGCATAGGATATATTTTATTAATTAAATTTTGCCTCAATCATGAAATATTTAAATACTTAGTATAAATTTTTCAACTTCATCTATTAGAATGATTTATCATAAGGGCGATTAGCTCAGCGGTAGAGCGCCTGCCTTACAAGCAGGATGTCCCTGGTTCGAACCCTGGATCGCCCATTTATTATTTTTCTAATGACTGAGATCGTCAATCTTTCAATCAGTCAAAGTGCTGCTTCAGAACTATCTAGGCAAGCTTCTTTTGGGGGCTCTCCAGGCGAAATGTCGATTGATTTGGTAGAGGATAAAAATTGTTCCGAAGGATGGATGCATATTAAATTAAGGCCAGGTACATGTAATGGATCTCCTATTTCAAGAACTGAAGGGGTAACTTTATACGCGGATGTAAAAAAGTTTAATTTACTGAAAGATTTAAAATTAGATTATTACGGTGACTTGAGCGGTGGTGGATTTCTTATTTCAACACCAAAAAACGCAAAACGTTGTTCCTGTGGTTCTGGCTTTAAACTTTTGTAGAATAGTTATGTCTTTTTTGCAAACTAATATTATTTTCATTAATTGGCTGCTCTCAAGATAAAATAAACAAAAAGTTTATTGAAATAAAATTTGCACATGACAGAGATGAATGATCAATTATCTTTAGAGAATTATTCACCTTTTGAAGTAGAGAAAAAGTGGCAAGAAAAATGGGAAAGTCTAAAGGCGTTTAGTCCTAACCCTGAGGATGATGGGGAGCCTTTTTGTGTTGTTATTCCGCCCCCAAATGTAACTGGATCTTTGCATATGGGGCATGCATTTAATACGGCTTTGATAGATGTTGTAGTACGTTTTCAAAGACTTTTAGGTAAGAATGTTTTATGTTTACCAGGAACTGATCATGCTTCAATAGCTGTTCAAACTATTCTTGAAAAACAATTAAAAAGTGAAGGCAAAACAAGTGAAGATATTGGAAGAGATGAATTTCTTAAAAGAGCATGGAACTGGAAAGAACAAAGTGGTGGAAGAATAGTTTCTCAATTAAAGAGGATAGGATATTCAGTTGACTGGACTAGAGAAAGATTTACTCTTGATCAAAAATTAAATGAAGCAGTTATTGAGGCTTTTAATATTCTCTATAAAAAGAATTTAATTTATAGAGGCGAATATTTGGTGAATTGGTGCCCTGAATCTCAATCTGCCGTAAGTGATCTTGAAGTTGAAATGCAAGAAGTAAATGGTCATTTATGGCATTTTAAATATCCTTTAATTTCTGAAAGTGGTGAACAGTTAGATAAGTACTTAGAAGTTGCAACAACAAGACCAGAAACTCTTTTGGGTGATACTGCTGTAGCAGTTAATCCTGATGATGATAGATATAAAGAATTTATTGGTGTTAAAGTAAAAGTTCCTTTCGTTGATAGAGAAATACCTATTATTGCTGATTCACATGTTGATAAAGATTTTGGTACGGGTTGTGTGAAGGTTACTCCTGCCCATGATCCAAATGATTTTGCAATAGGAAAAAGGCATAATTTAAAACAGATTAATGTAATGAACAAAGATGGCACTTTAAATATTAATGCAGGTATTTTTCAAAATTTAGATAGATATGATGCTAGAAAGAAAATTATCAAAGAATTGGATAACTTAGGCCTTTTGACAAAGATAGAGGATTATAAACATACTGTTCCTTTTTCTGATAGAGGTAAGGTGCCAATTGAACCTTTATTGTCAACACAATGGTTTTTGAAAATGGATGATATATCACAAGGATGCCTTAATAAAATTGATTCTAAAAAACCATCCTTTATTCCTCCACGCTGGGAGAAAGTTTATAAGGATTGGTTAGAGAATATTAATGATTGGTGTATCAGTCGGCAATTGTGGTGGGGGCACCAAATACCAGCATGGTATGTGTTAGATGAATCTCAAGACTCAATAGAACAAAATACTCCATATGTTGTTGCGAGAAATGAAGAGGATGCCTTAATCGAAGCTAATAAAAAATTTGGATTAAATATTAAATTGGTTCGAGATAAAGATGTTTTAGATACTTGGTTTTCAAGTGGTTTATGGCCTTTCTCAACCCTTGGTTGGCCAAATACAAATGATCCGGATTTTAAAAAATGGTATCCAAATAGTGTTCTTGTTACTGGTTTCGATATTATTTTCTTCTGGGTGGCGAGAATGACAATGATGGGGAATACTTTTACGAATAATATACCATTTAAGGATGTTTATATTCATGGTCTAGTTCGAGATGAAAACAATAAAAAAATGAGTAAAAGTTCGGGTAATGGTATTGATCCAATACTATTAATTGATAAATATGGTTCTGATGCTTTACGATTTGCTTTAATTCGTGAAGTTGCAGGCGCTGGACAAGATATCCGGCTTGATTTTGATAGGAAAAAAGATACATCTTCAACTGTTGAAGCTTCAAGAAATTTTGCGAATAAATTATGGAATGCAACTAAA
This sequence comes from uncultured Prochlorococcus sp., assembly GCA_902621675.1. GTDB lineage: Bacteria > Cyanobacteriota > Cyanobacteriia > PCC-6307 > Cyanobiaceae > Prochlorococcus_A. The sequence goes on from CACNMX010000006.1 coordinate 22,649, forward strand.
TTTGTCTTAATAAATAAAACTTTTAATAATAATTATTCACTTAATGAGAGTGATGAAACATCTTTAGAGTTATGTGATAAGTGGATTTTATCGAAATTGAATCAGGTAAATATAAAAGTAGCTGCTTTGTTGAAAGAATATAAATTGGGAGAATCTGCGAAACTACTATATGAATTTACGTGGAATGATTTTTGTGATTGGTATGTAGAATTTGCTAAACAAAGGTTTAATAATAAAGAGACTAAAAATAGACAAATATCTGAAAAAGTTTTAATAAAAGTGCTAAATGATATTTTGGTAATGATTCATCCTTTTATGCCGCACATTACTGAGGAACTTTGGCATGTGCTGCAACTAAAACCAGATAATGCATTATTATCTCTTCAAAAATGGCCAATTCACGAAAATAAATTTGTTGATAATAAGCTTGATAATTCCTTTCAGCAACTCTTTGAAATTATTAGATTGATTAGAAATTTGAGAGCTGAATTAGGTCTTAAGCCATCAGAAAAAGTTCCTGTATATTTAATTTCAGACAATGATGAATTGATTGATTTTTTAAAAACTTTAGTTGATGATATTCAAACCTTAACTAAATCTTCTGAAGTATTTATTTTTAAAAGTAATGCTGTTGATAAAAAAGAGTTTGCTAAATCTTTTTCTGGGATAATTAGTGATCTAGAGGTTTACTTACCTTTTCAGGATTTTGTAAATATTGATGCATTAAAGGAAAGGTTAACCAAGGATTTAAAAAAGGTGACTATTGAATTAGAAAATTTAAATAAGAGATTATCTAATAAAAATTTCGTTGATAAAGCTCCAAAAGATATTGTTGATGAGTGCAGATTTAAATTAAGCGAGGGTTCGGTTCAACAGGAAAGAATTACGAAAAAACTTGAACTTTTGAACTGAGAATGACTATATTTCTTGAAAATATTTATAATTTGTCTTTTTTTTTTAATACTGGTATTGGGATCTTTTCGTTTGTTTTTATTTATATTTTAATTGTTTTATTAATCCTTCCAGCTTCTTGGTTATCTTTATTATCAGGTTTTTTATATGGCTCATATTTAGGGTCAATTATCGTTTTCATTTCCGCTTCCATAGGAGCATCAGTTGCTTTTTTTGTATCAAAAAGTTTTTTTGCAAAAAAGTTAAAAAATCTTTTTAGCCGTTATCCAAAATTAAGTGTCATGGAAAAAGTAGTAGAAAAAGGCGGACTTAAATTAATTTTTTTAGCGAGATTATCTCCGATATTTCCCTTCAGTATTCTTAATTATTTTTATGGTTTGCATAATGTTAAATTTAGAGATTTCGCTCTTGGCCTTATTGGAATAATTCCAGGAACTTTTCTTTATTGCTCAATAGGTAGTTTGGCAAAAAATATTCAGGAGTTAAAAAATGTGCAAACACCAAATAATTTATATATAACTAGCATTGGAATTATTTCAACTTTTTTAGTTGTATACTTCTCAGCTAAATATTCCAGAGAATATTTTGAAAAATTCTAAGAATTACTCGTTAATATTCCAATCTCTAAGTGATGCAATTAATATAAACCACAACAGTCTAAATTTACCTAGTAAGGTTTTGTTGGCTTCTAATTCGATATATTTTGCCTGTCCACAGGGTGTTTTTATGAAGTTGAAAACTGTTTTCTTTGTCATAAGTCTCTCAAAAAGTCCTGATAATTATTCTTATATTTTATAGCCAAGATTTTTTATTTTTTTATTTTAAAACCACATTTTTCATTGACTACTTTATTGAATATTATTTTTTAAAATTTAAACTTTTTCTCCAGCTTTAAATCCTCTAAAGCATTTGAATCTAGGAAATCTAAGACTAAAAGCTACCGCATCCTTGGATTTCGTTTTAGCATCAGCTCTGATTTCTACAAGTTGACCTATAAGTTGACTCCGTTTTGACCAATATTCTTGACGTTGGATATCACTAAATCCGCTTCCACAACTAAGACTGTATTCGTACCCATCATCTTCCCCTTCTACTAGGACAGCTCCTAGTCTACCTTTATTGCGACCTGTGCCCTCTTCAACCGATACAACCTTTAAAGTGACTTCAATGAACGGTTTTGCTTTTAACCAACTGTGTGTTCTTTTACATTCATACATAGCATCAGGATCTTTAATCATTACTCCTTCATATCCACCTTCCACGGCAGCTTTATTCAGCTCTACAAATCTTTTTTGTCCCTCAATGGTGTCGAGATCTACATTTTCCCATTCAAGTGTTTTTATATGTCTTAGAAGCATAGAATGTTTTGCTACCCATTCTTTTACTAATAAACTTCTTGCTCTTTGACTAGTGTTCCATCTCCCCTTTTGGAAGTTTTCAAGGGGGCATAAGTCAAATAGGTGGAGAACTGCGTCTTTTGTTTGTTTGCCATCTTTTCTATGAACCTGTTTCATTAAATCCTGAAAGTTAGCACTCATTACTTCACCATCTAGGACTAAGTCATGGGGTGCAGGATCTTCTTTTAACACGTTTTCTATTTCTGAGATAATATGACCAAAATTATGGAATTGTTTCCCATTACGAGAAAACATTTCTACTTTATTTTGTCTAATAATAGTTAAGACGCGCACACCATCTAATTTGATTTCAATTTGTTTTTTTCCTATCATTTTTTTTTCATGATTTGCACTGTCATGAGCTAAGGGACATGAAAAAATAGGAATCGCATATTTGGGAAATTTTTTGGCTATCTTGTTGATTGTTTTTTCAGATACACCACATCTAAGATCTTTAATTAAAACTCGTCTATAAAATCCATTCCACTCTTCTTTTTTGGCAGATTCCATAGCCGCAATAATTGCATCGCGAGCAGCGTGACCAGTAAGTTCCCTTTGAATAAGCTTATTTGCTAATACCCTAAAATCTTTCCATAAAAAATTTTGATTTTTTTCATTCTCTTTTTCAGGAACAATTTTTACACCAAAAGTTACCAATGGATCAAGTGCCATACGGATTCCTTCAAAAAAATCATCTAGACCTTTTTCCATTGCTTCTGAAATGATTTTTTCTTTATCTAATCTACTTGGATGTAATTCTAATTGATGTATTATCTCTTCTTTAAACAATTCTTTTTGCCTCACAAGAAATTATTAATTCACTTTTGCTATTCTGTCTATTTTCCAATCATTATCAGTTTTTGCAAAAGTAAAATCTAATGGGAGTTCATCTTGTTTATCTTCTGATTTTAAATTCAAAGTTATTATGATTTGATCTTCTTGGACTCTAGGTCTTCCTGATTTTAAATTTCTGTATTTATTGAGATTTAAACTAGCTAAAAATTTAAGAAAGTCTTGACGCTTCACATGAGTTTTATAAGTTTTTGTAGTCAAACCATAAGCTGCATCAATTCTGCCAGCAGCTATTTGATCAAAAAACTTTCTTACTAATGGATTAATCCCTCTCGCGCTTATAACTAATTTGACTGCATTAAAAGTCCAAAAAGAAACTAGTACAGCTCCGCCAACTAATAGTGCTTTAATTCCTATATCTTTAACTAGTGTTGCATCCATGTTAATTTGAGTTTTTTTATTACTTTAAGAAAAGAAATCGTTTTTGATGGCTTTTTTTGTCAAAATAATACTAATTTTAATCCATAATGCCTTTAATTCCTCTTTTACCTTTATTTCACAAATTTAATAGCCAATACTTTGAAAATTCTCTAGCGGTTAATAATCAACCTTTAGTAAAAGTTAGATGGAGTGATAATAGATTAAAAACCACTGCTGGTTTTTATAAAAGAAAAAGAATTAATGGTCTTGTAGATTCTGAAATTATCTTATCGAAACCTATTTTGAGCAAATTATCTTCTATTGAAATAAACAGTACTTTATGCCATGAAATGATTCATGCATGGGTAGATAGGATATTAGAAAAAAATGAGATACATGGTCCAAATTTCTTAGAAAAAATGAATGAAATTAATGAGAATGAGAAGAATTTTCAAATTTCCGTGAGGCACTCATTTCCTATTGAAAGGAGAGAATTAAAATACATAGGAACATGCCAAAATTGTGGGGAGAAATTTTTCTATAGGAAAAGGATAAAGAATATTGCCTGTAAAAAATGTTGTGTAAATTTCTTTAATGGATCATGGAATAAAAAGTGTTTAATTTTGTTTGATTAAAAATATAAGATGTGTTTTTGTTTCTATACTTGGAATTATTTATTTTTTTAATGTAGTTTATATTTTAAAAAGCATAATAATTTATGGATTCAAGGAGAATTAGAAATTTTAGAAATAGTTTTGATAAAAATATTGTTGATAAACAGGTTGATAAAATTTTCGAAACTGGAAGACAATTTGTTGATGGAGTATCTGGTGCCAGGCCTGGAAAAAAAAGAAACTCAGATTTTCAAGGAATAACAAGTAAGAGTGTTAAAAAAGTAGGAAGATGGGTATCTGAAAAAGTGGATTTATTTTTTGATGAAGATAATGACGATTGGAATGATGAGAATTTTTACGATGATAATAGGGATATTAAGACATTTTCCAGAGAATCAAATTCTTATGAATATGCTAAACAGCACTCAAAAAGACCTTTAGAAGCAATATCTTTAAGGCAAACAAAAAATTTACAGACAACTGAGAAAAAAAAATTACCTTACGTGAAAGAGAGTAAGGACGAAGATTGGCCAGATGCAATGGATTTCAAAGTTGAAAGATGGCAAAGAGCTTCAGAAAAAGAGATTAATACTTTGAGAGATCAATCAAACCAACAAGTTCAATCAAAATCAAGAAATCTTCCCAGATCAAGAAGAAGAAGAGTATAGTTTCGTAAATTCTTTAATTCCTGAATAGCCTAATAAACTTTCTAAATGTGGATTGAATACTTCTCTAATAATTGTTAGAGGCTTTTTGTCTCGAAAAAATCTATAATTTCTTGACCAGAATGGACCTTTAAAACAAAATTGATCCTCTAACCAATTTGAATTAACAAGTGAAATTCGATCAACTTCTCTAAATAATTCTGATCTGTCTTGTGTCAAATTCTTCCAAATTGGTTCTTCTTTAGCTTTTAAATTTTCATTCACTTGTTCTGCATTCCACCAACTTTCAGCCCATGCTAGGTTTTTATTATTATTTTTAATCCATACTTGTCTTCTAATTAAAGGTCCATTTAACTGATTTAATTCTTTAGGGCCCTCTGCGATGAATAGAGGATCAACTTGCATTGAAATTAATTTAATTTTCGTCTCTTGATTAGTTAAAAGCTGTAAATGTCTAGTTGGACTTCCATCCCCAAGCAGCATTAATTTCCATGGACCAGATATTTTTGGTAATGAATTTTTCACTAAAAAAGTAGAGGCTTTTTCTTCCCATAAAATTCCTGGTGATTTAAAAAGTTTATTATTCAGTGCTCAGACGGAATGCTTTTACGATGATAACTTTTTTTCGACAAAAATATTTGCTTTCTCTTTTTTTATTTCTCTTATTTTTAGCCAAACAAGTAATGCAGTTAAATCAGCTTTGCTTACGCCGGGAATTTTTGAAGCATCACCAAAATTTTTTGGCTTTATCTTATTCAAATTTTCTCTAGCTTCTAAAGATAATGTCTCTATCTTTTCATAATTTATTTCTTGAGGCAGAGATTTACAGCTTTGACGATTTATTTGTTCTATGTTATTTTTTTGTCTTTTAAGGTAACCCTCGTATTTAATATCTATTTCAACACCTTCCTGTATTGCAGAACCTAGGTTTCTTTCATTCAAATTATATTTAATTAGATCTGAATAATGAAAGTTTGGTCTTTTTAAGAGTTCTTTCAAAGTTGTTGAGCCTTTGATTTTTGATCCCGTTTCTAATCCTATTTTTTTTGATATTTCATCGGTATTTTTTAAACGAGTGTTATTTAATCTAAATTTCTCTTTTTCAAGGAGGTTCATTTTTTCTTGATAGGCCGACCATCTTTTCTCATTAATTAGCCCTATTTGATAACCTAATGGTGTTAATCTTCTATCTGCATTATCTCCTCTGAGAGTTAATCTATATTCACTCCTACTAGTGAGAACTCTATATGGTTCTTTGAGATCTTTTGTAATTAAATCATTGATCATTGTTCCTATATAACTGCTTTCTCTAGTGAAGATTATTGGATCTTTTTTGTTTAGTTTTCTTGTAGCATTGACTCCTGCAACTAAACCTTGTGCTGCTGCTTCTTCATAACCAGTAGTGCCATTAATTTGTCCGGCGCTAAACAAATATTCAATTTCTTTCGTTTCGAGTGATGTTTGGAGCTGTGTTGCAGGTATATAGTCATACTCGACAGCATATGCTGGTCGCAACATTTTACATGTCCTTAATCCAGGTAAGGTCCTTAAAAGTTCTAATTGAACATTTTCGGGTAAACCTGTAGAAAATCCCTGTACATATATTTCAGGGGTATTAATTCCTTCTGGTTCTAAGAAAATTTGATGTGATTCTTTATCAGCAAATTTGACGATTTTATCTTCAATTGATGGACAATATCTTGGCCCCTTACTATCTATAAAACCTCCGTAAATGGGAGTTAAATGTAAATTGTCTTTAATTAGTTGATGTGTTTTGGTAGTTGTTCTTGTGATGTGACAACTAACTTGGGGCATATTATTTTTTACATCTGGGTCAAACGAAAAATATTTATCAGCTGCAGTACTTGGTTGAATATCTAATTCATCAAAAATGATACTTCTTTTATCCACTCTTGCTGGAGTACCTGTTTTTAAACGTTCTGTTTTGATACCAATTTCGTGCAAATTTTGAGTAAGACCTTGTGCTGCTTGTTCGCCCGATCTACCAGCTGACATTGATTTATTTCCTATCCATATTCTTCCTTCTAAGAACGTACCAGCTGTGATAATAACTGATCTTGCTGAATAATAACTTCCAAAGAATGTTTTTACACCCTTTATTCTTTTTTTTAAGATTTTTTTGGAGTTCAATCCAATTTGTTCAGTTTTTGAAATATCCAGTTCAGTAATCATTGCTTCTTTTAAAGATAAATTTTCTGTATTTTGTAGTATTTCGATCATTCTTTTTGAGTATTCTCTTTTATCTGTCTGAGCTCTTAACGCCCATACAGCTGGGCCTCTACTTGCATTTAATATTCTTTTTTGAATAGCTGTCTCATCGGCTAATTTACCAATAATTCCACCTAAAGCATCAACTTCATGAACCAACTGACTTTTTGCTGGTCCCCCAACTGCAGGGTTACACGGTTGCCAGGCAATTCTATCTAGATTGATTGTAAATAAGGCAGTAGAAAAACCTAATTTTGCTGTTGTTATAGCGGCTTCGCATCCTGCATGTCCTCCCCCAATAACGATGACGTCAAAAGATTCATTTGTTGAGTGATGATCTTGCATTTTAGGAGTGATTTAATTAGCTAAATTCCTAAATCTAGTAAATTGAGGTTCAAATAATAATTTAACAGTTCCTACGGGTCCATTTCTATGTTTAGTGACAATGATTTCTGTAATTCCTCTATCTTCAGTCTCCGGATTGTAGTATTCATCTCTGTAAATCATTAATACTAAATCTGCGTCTTGTTCAATAGATCCTGATTCCCTTAGATCGCTTAACATTGGTCTTTTATTTGTTCTAGACTCAACACCTCTACTAAGCTGAGATAAAGCTACTACTGGTACTTTTAATTCTCTGGCCATACTTTTAAGGCCTCTTGTTATTCTTGAAAGTTCTTGCACTCTATTATCAGGGGTTGATCCTTCCATCAACTGCAGATAATCAATCACAATTAATCCAAGTTCTTTTTTTTGTTCAGCTATTAATCTTCTACACAGAGATCTCATCTCTAGAACACTTAAGTTAGGCTTGTCATCTATAAATATTGGTAATTGACCTAATGAATTGATACCTTCTCCGAGTAATGGCCATTCATCTTGCTGTAATCTTCCTGTTCTTAGCCTGCCACTTTCGATTCCCACTTCCATAGAGAGTAGTCTATATGTCAACTGTTCTTTACTCATTTCAAGGCTAAATACACATACAGGTAAATCCTGAGATTGTGCAACATTTTTAGCTAGATTTAGAACTATTGAAGTTTTCCCCATTGAAGGTCTTCCAGCAACAATTATTAAATCACTTCTTTGAAAACCTTGAGTCATCGCATCAAGATCGTAGAAATTAACAGGAATTCCAGCTACTGAAGTACCTAATGATCTTGACTCTATTTCATTGAAAGTACTTGTAAGGATTTCAGCTGCTTGAGTCAGACCTTTTGAAGGCTTTTCTTGACTGATTTCAAATATTTTTTGCTCTGCTTTATCTAGAACTTCATTAGTATCTTGAGTTTGATCAAAACCTAGTTGAACCACTTCATTCCCAGATCTGATAAGTTGCCTTCTCATGAATTTTTCGTTAATTAAATTAGCAACTTGTTCTATGGAAGCTGTAGAGGAAACATTTTCAACGAGTTCTACCAGTTTGCTGTTTCCTCCAATTTTTTCTAGTGATCCATTATCTGCTAACCAAGCGCTCATTGATGTTAAATCAGTTGGTTTTCCCTGGGTATGCAACATTAATGCTGTTCTATAAATCTCTTGATGGGCATTTATATAAAAAGCTTCAGGTTTAATTAAGTCTGCAATTCTTCCGATCGCGTCTGGATCAAGAAGTATGCCACCAAGAACAGCTTCCTCCGCTTGAACGTTTTGAGGAGGAACTAATCCAGCGTTTTCACTATTAAAATCCTTTTTAAAATTTTTATTTTGCCCATTATTTGGAAAAGGTACGGAAACCATATCTTTAATAGCTTAGATATATACTCTGGCTACTTTTCAAAATAATGCAACAAATTGATTAACTTGTTACTTCAATATTTACTTCTGCATTTACTTCTGGATGTAATTTTATTTTTGCAGTAAAGGAACCTAAATTATGAATATCAGGAACAGTAATGTTTCTTCTATCAATTTCTTTTTTAGTAGCCGATTCTATCGCTTCGGCAACATCACCATTGGTAACCGTTCCAAAAAGGACACCATCTTCTCCAACCTGTTTTTTGATAGTAAACCTACCTATTGTAGATAATGCAGTTTGGAAATCTAAAGCTTCTTGCTTTAATTTATCAGCAGCGATTTTTTCTTTTTCTTTTTTCCTCTCAATTTGTTTAAGGACTGCTGGTGTTACATTCATTGCCTTGCCATAAGGTATTAGAAAATTTCTTGCGTATCCCGGTGCTACATCAACCAGATCTCCTTCTTTACCTAGCGATGCGATTGATTCAGTTAATGCGACTTGTACTCTTTTAGCCATGAAAATATTAAACAATATAATTAATAATAAGACCTAGAGGGTAACTTTACTTTTTTTGCAAAACCAAATTTCGCAAGAATCTTAATATGTTCCCATGTTATGTCTATTTGACCTTTAAATAACCCTTGTTTTGCAGAATTGGGAAATGCATGATGGTTATTATGCCAGCCTTCTCCAAAAGTTAATGCAGCAACCCATGCATTGTTTTTAGATGAATCACCACTTTCAAATGGTGCTTTACCCCAACAATGCGTCGCGGAGTTGACTAGCCAAGTTACATGATAAACAACTACAAGTCTCAATGGAATTCCCCAAAGAACTAGAGTCCATCCCCCAACTCCTAATTTTTGACCTATTCCGTACAATGAAAGTCCAATGGGAATTTGTAAGAATAAAAAATATTTATTTAAAAATCTATAGTAAGGATCCTTGATTAAATCTGCACTTAGTTTTGGAACAGCTTTTAGTGCTTCTACGTCTTTAAACATCCAACCCATATGACTCCACCAAAAACCCTTTTTACTATTGTGATGATCTACTTCAGTATCTGAAAAAGAGTGGTGATGCCTATGTAAACCTACCCAATCTATTGGTCCATGCTGGCAACTTATGGCTCCACAGGTAGCAAAAAATCTTTCTAACCATCTTGGGACAATGAAAGATCTATGTGATAACAATCTGTGATATCCAAGGGTGACTCCTAAACAAGCAGTTACCCAGTAAAAGAATAATAATGAAGTGACTGCAGGGAGACTCCAAAATTTTGGTTGTAAAGCTACAAGGGAAAGAATATGAATTACTACCATAAAAACTATTGTTCCCCACGTTTTATGTAGTCTTGGAGGATATCTTTTTGAATGACTGGAAGGTTCCAGTAATTTTTCTGAGAGTTCTATAACTTTTTCAGCTGGAACAGGTTTTTTTAATTTTGCTGTTTCTTGGAAAATTACTGAATTCATGATATTGAAATACTATTTTCAAAATTACCGATATGTAATATTATCATACTATACTATTGATAAGTTTAATTATTTGTGAGTCTCGGATATCGCGATAAATTATCTAGAGGTCGAAGGGCTATGGCTCACTTGATACATCTCTGGCATGAAAGAAATGGTTGGTCTCACAGGGTATTACCATTACTTTCAGAAGTTCTCGATTTAGGTAAAGTTCATAATTCGCAAATTTCTAATCTTAGGAATGGTAAGTTATCATCGCCAGGTCCTGAAGTTTTTCTTGCTTTAGCTCAAGTTAATACGATTCTTGATCAAGGTATTGAAAAAATCAGGGATCGTTTTGAAAGTGATTACCCAGAGTTATGGAAATCTTTGGAAGAGTCTGCATTACCACTAAAAAATGATTCTGGTAATCCATTGTCAGCTGGGGAGTTATTCGAGATATTTTCAGGATTAAAACCTCTACCTTCATCTTTTGACTGGTATATAGAAGATGAAGAAGCTTCTGCTTTAAGTGATGCTCTTTCAGTACATTTTTGTCAGAATAAGGCTTGGAGATCATGTAAATTGCAGGTAATGGAAGCCTATGCTGTCAATAAATCTGCCCGTAGAGAACGTTTTGCTGAGGTAATTGCAGGAATTAGAGATTATACGGCAGAAGAATTAGATGGAGAACTTCTTGATTTATATGAGGCTTCAAAAAAACTTTCTTATTTTCAGGGCAGGGGACCTAATGCTTTCCTCGCAGAATTAAGAAATTTAGCTTCTGAAAAATAATATGAATTTTCATAATAAATGACTCTTGACAATAACTTAAAACTGGCTGAAAACGCTGTTCTTTCTGTCGAAGAAAGTTTAAGTAAAGTTTTCCAAGAAAGGTCTAATCAGGTTTTCCAGAAATTAGAAAATATTTTGACAATTTTTAAGGAAGAAAAAGTTTCTACTAGTCATTTCAATCAATCTTCTGGTAGTGGTCATGATGATATATCTAGAGAAAAAATTGATGCGGTTTTTGCAAGATTGTTTCTTGCTGAAAAGGCGGCTGTGAGGATGCAATTTGTAAGTGGAACCCATGCAATAAGTTCTGTCTTATTTGGAATTCTTCGACCTGGAGATGTAATGTTATCTCTTACAGGACAACCATATGACACCTTAGAAGAAGTCATAGGAATAAGGGGAAGGGGAAAAGGATCACTGAAAGATTTTGACATTGAATATAAGCAAGTAAATATCTGCGAGAATTTTGATTCTTTTGAAGAAAAAATTGTTCATTTTTTTAAAGAAAATTCATGCAAATTAGTATTTATACAAAAAAGTTGTGGATATAGTTGGAGAAAGTCTCTTACGAATCATCAGATAGAGAAAATTTGTAGTCTTATTCATTCTCTTGATCCTAACTGTATCTGTTTTGTTGATAACTGTTATGGGGAGCTTGTTGAAGATAGTGAACCAATTTCTAAAGGGGCAAATATAATTGCTGGATCATTGATTAAAAATTTGGGAGGAACAATAGTTCCTACTGGTGGTTACGTTGCAGGAGATGCAGAGTTGGTTGAGATGGCATGTTCTAGGTTAACCTCACCAGGCATTGGTTCTTCTGCAGGAATAAATTTTGGGCTAGGAAGATTAATTTTGCAGGGTTTGTTTTTAGCACCACAAATTGTTCACGAATCATTAAAAGGTGCTGATATGGTTGCAGCAGTCTTTAAAAATTTGGGATTCAAGGTTTTACCAGAGCCAGCAACTTATAGATCTGATCTTATTCAGTCAGTAAGATTGAATAATCCTGATTTGGTACAAAAAGTTTGTCAATCTTTTCAAAATTCTTCACCAGTAGATTCTTTTCTGAATGTTGTTCCATCATCAATGGATGGATATGATTCAAAATTATTAATGGCAGGAGGTACCTTTATTGAAGGTAGTACAAGTGAATTTTCTGCTGATGCCCCTCTAAGAGATCCTTACAATGTTTTTATTCAAGGTGGTTCTCACATAGCTCACATCAAAATTGCATTAATTCGATTATTATCTGAACTATTAGAGGAAAAATTAATTTCAAAGGATTCTCTACTTCCTTTATCTACTTAATCATGTCTTACAAGTTTCCAGACAACCTCAACTATGCTGATACTCATGAATATGTCTTTGAAGAAAATGGATTATTAAAAATTGGAGTTAGTGAATTCGCTATAGATCAATTAGGAGATATTGTTTTTGTTGAATTAGCTGATGAAGGTGCCACTTTAGAGAAAGGTGAGACTTTTGGAACAATAGAATCAGTTAAGGCCGTTGAGGAAGTCTATCTGCCTTTTTCAGGGGAAATAGTATCTGTAAATGAAAGTGTTATTGAGAACCCTGAGCTTTTACAGAATGATCCGATTGGAGACGGTTGGTTAGTCATTCTGAAACCAGAATCAAAAGCATCAATTGCTGATTTGATGACCTCTGAGGAATATCAATCAAAGGTTGTACCAAAATAAGGCAAACTTTTTAAAAAGAGCTATTTTAAAGAAAAATATTTTAATATGAAAGCTAAATTTGGGTCTGATTTGTTTATAGATAGGCATCTTGGGTTAGGAGATAATGATGAAAGAATTATGCTGAACAAGCTTGGTTTTAATAATATTGATCAATTTATAAATCAAGTTATTCCTGAAGATATTCAGCTTAAAGATAAATCTTCAGAAATATTGCCCAAAGGTTGTTCAGAAATTGAGGCTTTAAACGAATTAGAAGAGATTGCGAATCAAAATACTAAAATGAGATCACTTATAGGCCTTGGTTATTATGACAATCATATGCCTAAAGTAATCCAAAGACATGTTCTTGAAAATCCAAGGTGGTACACGTCTTATACTCCATATCAAGCAGAAATTGCACAAGGAAGATTAGAAGCTCTATTTAATTTTCAGACTATTGTTTGTGAACTAACAGGATTTCCTGTAGCCAATGCATCTTTGTTGGATGAGGGTACTGCTGCAGCAGAAGCCATGGCCATGAGTTTTTCCGCAAGAAAAAATAAATCTTCAAAAGTGTACTTAGTGGAGTCAAATGTTTTTGATCATACTTTTAATGTTCTGCAAACCAGAGCTAAACCTTTGGGAATATCCTTAAAACGCTTTAATCAAAGCAACCTTCCTAATCATGATGATGTTTTTGGAATGTTGTTGCAATTACCTGGTAAAAATGGACAATTATATGATCCCACATTCTTAATATCCCAAGCACATAGATTAGAAATTATTGTTACGGCATGTATTGATCCATTAGCACAAGTTTTGATTAAACCAATTTCTGAATTTGGTGTTGATGTAGCAGTGGGTAGTATGCAAAGATTTGGGGTTCCAATGGGTTTTGGTGGCCCCCATGCAGCATATTTTGCTTGTAGCGAAAAATATAAAAGGCTGATACCCGGAAGAATTGTTGGGCAAACTCTCTCTAAAAATGGAGAAAAGTCTCTAAGACTAGCATTGCAAACAAGAGAGCAACATATTAGAAGGGAAAAGGCCACCAGTAATATTTGTACTGCACAATCTTTATTAGCCATAATTTCTTCTTTTTATGCTATTTATCATGGACCCTCTGGATTAACGCAAATTGCTAAGAGATTAGTTGAGTTGAGAATAAATTTAGAATCAAGTTTAGCTGCTTTAGGTTTTGATATTCCTGATGGGATGAGATTTGATAGTGTTGATGTTTATTCTGAGCACTCCCAGAGGATCCATAATGAAGCTTTAAAAAATGGCTATAACTTAAGAATTTTGCCTTTGGGATCAACTATTGAAAATTCAACTGGCTTTGGGATCTCTTTAGATGAGCTTAGTAATGAAAAAGAAATAAAGGATATTTTGACTTTCATAGCCAACCTTATAGAAAAAGAAAAAGATTTAGAGTATATAAAATTTGATAAAGAATTTCATTTTGAAAGTTTAGCTTTGAGATCCAGTGCATGGATGCAGCAAGATATATTCACAAATTACCAAAGTGAAACTGAATTAATGAGATATATATTCCGACTTGCAGAAAAAGATTTTTCTTTGGTAGATGGGATGATGCCATTGGGAAGCTGTACCATGAAGTTAAATTCTGCAGCAGAGTTAAATCCAGTCTCTTGGGCTAATTTATCTTCCATGCATCCTTTTTCCCCACCAGATCAAACTAAAGGCTATTTAAAAATTATATCTGACCTGGAAAAATGGATAAGTGAGATTGTTGGTTTAAAATCAGTTTCTTTTCAACCAAATGCAGGCTCTCAAGGAGAGTTTGCAGGTTTATTGGCAATTAATTCTTATTTTGAATCAAAAGGTGAACTGTTCAGAAAAAAATGTTTAATTCCAAAAAGTGCTCATGGAACAAATCCTGCTAGTGCAGTTATGGCAGGTTTTGACGTGTTAACTGTTGAATGTGATGACGAAGGAAATATTGACTATCAAGATTTGTCAATCAAGGTCAAGAAATTTGATAACCAAATAGGAGCTCTTATGTTGACTTATCCCTCTACTCATGGAGTTTTTGAATTACAAATCAGAAAGATATGTGATTTAATTCATTCTGTAGGAGGATTTGTCTATTTAGATGGAGCAAATTTGAACGCTCAGGTTGGATTATGCAAACCTGGTAACTATGGCGTTGATGTTTGTCATTTGAATTTACATAAAACATTCTGCATTCCACATGGAGGTGGTGGTCCAGGAGTAGGTCCAGTTGCTGCATCAGAAACTTTGAGCCCATACCTTCCTACTCATTCTTTAATGGATAATAATTTATCTAATAGTTTTAATTTCGTATCTTCTGCCAAGCATGGGAGTGCAAGTATTCTTCCAATAAGTTGGATGTATATAAAAATGGCAGGTATAAGTGGGTTAAGGAAAGCAACTTCGCACGCAATTTTATCTGCAAATTATATTGCGCATTCCTTAAAACATAAATTCAAGATTCTCTATAAAGGAAAAAATAATTTTGTCGCACATGAATGTATTTTAGATTTTAGAGATTTAAAATCCAAAACTGGATTGAGTGTCAATGATTTAGCTAAACGATTAATTGATTATAGTTTTCATGCTCCAACAATTAGTTGGCCTGTTCCAGAAACCATAATGATAGAGCCTACCGAAAGTGAAAGTTTGGCAGAAGTAGATAGATTTTGTGAGGCTATGCTATTGATAGGAGAAGAAATCAGTGAAATAGAAAATAATCATGAATTAAAAAATAATAATGTAATAAGCAATGCTCCCCATACGCTGAAAGAGTTAATTGCTGATAATTGGCAATATCCTTATTCAAAAGAAAAGGCTTCTTTCCCTTATAAAACTCCAACAACTATTAAGTTTTGGTCTTCAGTTTCTAGGATTAATAATGCATATGGCGATCGCAATTTAATTTGTTCTTGCAATGTAAATCAAGATGAGACTTTAGAAGAAAAAAAATGTGCTTAAAGGACTAGCGTCCCTATATTTACTTAGTTATTATCAATATGAATAAAAATTTAATATTTTCTTATAGAATTTTTTTAAATTTTTTTATTAAAATATTCGAGCATCAAATTTTTTGGGGTATTTGAAGCTATGACCAAAGATTTTAAATCTGGTAATGTTAAGCAACTGCCAGTTAAAAATGTCAACTTACCAAATTTTGTAAATAATTTTTCTGGAGATAACTCAAATATTTGTTCCATTGAGGGAACTAATGTTATAAGAGTACCTTTTGGTAAAAAATTCTCAAAGAAAAAAAGGCCTGAAAAGAATCAAAATATAGCTACTCTAATACTTCCTTTAAGTTCATATAGTAATCCTACGCCCCCACATGTAGCGTAATAATTTAGATCAAATTTAATCTATTTCTTTGAGCGTATCTGCATAATAATTTTGAAGTTGTAACGTTGCTTGATTCCAATCCCATTTTTCTGCTTCGTTTCGCGCCTCTTTTCTCATAATTTCTCTTTTATCTTCATTCTCTAGAATTTTTTTTGTTGCTTCAATCAAACTCTGTTCCCCATTATCTTTTTCATCTGGATCATATAAACAACCATTAATCCCATCGCTAATTATATCTGGAATTCCTCCCTTGTTGGCTCCGATAACTGGACATCCTGCGGCCATTGCTTCTAGTAAAACTAAACCAAGTGTTTCTGTACTAGAGGGAAATAAAAATATATCTCCAGAGGCATATGCGCTAGCAAGTTCATCACCAGATAAATATCCTATGAAATTAGTCTTGGTATTTTCGAAGATTTTTTCAAGCTGGTTTCTATACGGTCCGTCACCCACAAGTGCTAGACAAGCATTAGGGATACTTTCTAAGACTGGTTTAATTCTCTCAATTTGTTTTTCTGCCGATAATCTTCCTACATAAATCAATAAATAATTAGCGTCTTTATATTCTCCAAATAATTTATCTCTCATTTTCTCACTTCTTAAATCTGGTCTGAAACTGTAAGTATCTACTCCTCTTTGCCAAAGAGCAGTCCTTTGAATACCTTTATCTTTTAATTCATTGACCATAGCGGTAGAAGTACACAAATTTAATAAGGCTTGATTATGAGCTGCTTTAAGTAATTCCCACAAAAGTGGCTCTAGCATACCCATACCGTAATGTTCTAGATATTTCGGAAGATGAGTATGGTAGCTAGCAATTAAAGGAATATTATTAGTTTTCGCCAACCATATGCCACCTAAGCCAAGTACAGCTGGATTAACAACATGTATCAAATCTGGGTTAAATTTTTCTAACTTATCTGAGACTGCAGGACCTGGTAAACCAAGCTTCAACTCTGGGTATAAGGGTAATGGCATTGCAGCAACTCCCACGACAGTTGCTCCCATATATGATTCTGGACACCCTTCTGGACAAAAAATTATAACTTCATCACCATTTTTTATTAAAAATTCAATTGTTTTAGTCAGTCTTGTGACTATGCCGTCAACTTTAGGTAAAAAAGTTTCAGTAAACAATGCAATTTTCACTTTCTTAAGGTAACTATTTCAAAAATTTTAATTAGTCTTTATAGCCTCAGCTTGTTTTTTTGTCCAGGATGAAACACAAGGTATGCGATTAAGATCACACCTATTGGAGTATTTCTTAGCAACTTCAACAACTTCCTCTAATAATCCATTATCTAGAGTAGTTGGGTTTAAACCTAATTCTATAAAGCATTTATTATCAACAATTAGGTCATTTTCTACTGCTTCATTCCTTGGATTTGGTAAATAATTGATATCAGCTCCAGTTAGAGAAGCAACTTTTTTAGCTAGTTCTCCAACTTGATGACTTTCAGTCATTTGATTAAAGATTTTGACTCTTTCGCCAGATTTTGGAGGATTTTCAAGAGCAAGTTGTACACATTTTACAGAGTCTTTTATATGTATAAATGCTCTTGTTTGCCCTCCTGTCCCATGAACACTTAATGGATATCCAATTGCAGCTTGCATTAGAAATCTGTTTAAAACAGTTCCATAATCTCCGTCATAGTCAAATCTGTTTGTCAATCTAGGATCTTTTAGAGTTGCTTCTGTATTTGTTCCCCAAACAATGCCTTGATGTAGATCGGTGATCCTTACAAGATCATTTTTGTTGTAGTAAAGAAATAATAATTGATCTAAAGTTTTAGTCATATGGTAGACACTACCTGGGCTTGCAGGGTGTAATATTTCTTCTTCAAAGCGGCTTCCATCGGGTTGTGGTACTTCAACTTTTAGATAACCTTCTGGAATTGTTGCACCTCTATGTGATCCATATCCGTAGACTCCCATTGTTCCTAAATGAACAACATGAATATCTAAATTACTCTCTACTATCGCAGCAAGTAGGTTGTGGGTGCCATTAACATTATTATCTACTGTATATCTTTTGGTAAAACTCGATTTCATCGAGTATGGTGCTGCTCTTTGTTCAGCAAAATGGATCACGGAATCTGGTTTTTCATCAATGAGCAAATTTAGTAATTTTTGATATTGCTTAGAGATATCCATGTTAAGAAATCTCATAGGCTTGCCTCCAGTCTCTTCCCATGCAGAAAGTCGTTCTGTTATGGAAGAAATTGGAGTTAAAGATTCTACCTCTAGATCAATATCAATTTTTCTACGACTTAAATTGTCGACAATAATTACATCATGATTTTGCTCTGCTAAATTCACCGCACAAGGCCAACCGCAAAAACCATCTCCACCAAGAACAATAACTTTCACTCAGAACTCCAGAATTAAAAGATTCATAATATATTTATTAAATTACTACAGTGTGCTTCCACTTTGCGAAAAAACATTGTAAATAGTTTCAAATCTTCTTTCTTAATACGATAAATAAAAGCAAATAATAAATTTTTACTTTCTTTTGCAACTTTTCTCAATTTAGAGAATTAGATTGATATGTTTTTTTCCGGCGAACTTGCTACTGCAAAGTCTTGTTTTTTAATTCTTCCTGCCAGAAAAGCTTGCCTGCCAGCTTTCACACTATAATTTATCGCTTGAGCCATTAGAGGAGGATTTGCAGCTTGTGCTATTGCACTATTTATTAAGACACCATCAGCTCCAATTTCCATAGCTTGAGAAGCTTCACTAGGCACCCCAATTCCTGCGTCAATTATTACTGGCACTTTTGCATTCTCAATAATAATCCTTATATTTGATAAATTTAACAAACCTTGCCCGGAGCCTATGGGAGAGCCCAATGGCATTACAGTTGCACAACCTATTTCTTCTAGTCTTTTTGCAAGAATAGGATCTGCATTGATATAAGGTAGTACAGCGAAACCCTTTTTTATTAATATTTCGGCTGCTTTAAGAGTTTCTATTGGATCTGGTAGCAAATACTTTTTGTCAGGAATAACTTCTAACTTCACAAAATTATTTTCTTCTTGACCAGATAATTTTGCAAGTTCTCTACCTAAAATTGCTATTCTGACTGCTTCATCGGAATTAACACAACCAGCTGTATTAGGAAGCATCCAGTATTTTTCCCAGTTGATCTTTTCGAGTAAATTTTCTCCGGTCTGATCATTTTTAATTCTTCTAATAGCGACGGTTATAATTTCCGTTTCAGAATTTGTCAAACTTTCCACCATATCTTGAGTAGATTTGTATTTGCCAGTACCAACCATTAATCTACTGGAAAATTGTTTTCCACCGATTAGTAAAGAAGAATAATTTTCCATGTTTAGAATCCCTTATCTTTAATACCTTTATAAGGTTTATAATTGTTTCTTTTTTCTAACTCCTTACTTTTTTTAATTGCTGTTTTGTTTTTTGGATCTATCACCAAAACCTTTTGATAAGTTTCATATGCCAAGTCGTACTCAAGTAAACGCTGTTGTGCTGATGCGAGATTATTTAGGGCTATAGGATATTCTGGAAGTGATTTTATTGCAGAGTTATAGTGTTTAATTGCTTTCTTAAATTCATTTTGAGCAGCATAAGAAAATCCTAAAGCATTATTTATTATCGCTTTGGCTTCAGCAGGTTCATTTTCATAATTTTCAATTGCTTTTAAAAAAGTTTTAGTCGCCTCAGAATATAATCTTTTTTTTATCTGAATAGACCCAAATTCATATAATTCTGTAGCTTGAGTAAGAGAATCTAAACCTTTCTGCTCGAATTTTACTAAATTTAATTCATCACTTCTTGTTTTTAGAAATTGTCTGAATACAAAAATAGAAATTATTATTAATACAACAAAAAGAATTATTAAATAAGATTGAAAGGAAGATATTTCCATTATTTATAATTACTTTTCTAGATTATATTCTTTTTTCTACTTACTAACGGAAGAAACAATTTTTTCAAAACACTTTGGATCGCTTAAGGCTAATTGAGCAAGCATTTTTCTGTTGATGATAATTTCTGCATTTTTCATCCCATTTATTAACTTGCTATAGTTTGTTCCATTTATCCTCGCAGATGCGTTAATTCTAGAGATCCAAAGTCTTCTAAAGTCTCTTTTTCTTCTTCTTCTATCCCTATAAGCATTACAAAGAGCTTTCATCACTCTTTGGTTTGCGGTTCTGAAAAGATTTTTGTTGCCGCCTCTAAAACCTTTTGCAAGATTTAAGATTTTGTTTCTTCTTTTTCTGGCTATGTTGCCTCTTTTTACCCGTGCCATGAATATCTAATAAAAATTGGTTAAAGATTTATGCGTATGGAATCATTAATCTTACATTATCAGCATCTCTTTCATCAACTACGGCTTTTGTTGATAGATGTCTTTTTAATTTTGAGCTTTTATGATCAAGTAAATGATTATGGAAAGCTCTTCTTCTCATGAATTTACCCGTCGCAGTAGCTTTAAATCTTTTGGCAGCTGATTTACGTGTTTTTAGTTTAGACATTTAAGTCAAATGTGTTTAATTAGGATAATCTAAACCTTTATAGGCATTGGTGCAAATTAAAGTTTTTAATTGATAAGGAAAGTTCTAATTTATGAAACTTAAATTTGCCTTTTTAAACTTATTTTTAGGCTGTATTTCTCTTTTGATAATAAATACTAAATTTATTTCAAATGCAAAAGGAGAAGAATTGCTAAAGGTTGAACTCCATAATGAAATTAAAAAAGGAAAATTTTTAATTGGTTTAAAGCAATATTTAGGCGGGGAGAATGATACTTTTTCGGAGAAAAAGAATATTAACTTTACAACTAATAAAGGTTTTTTAAACTTGATATCGTCCAACGGTATTAAACATAAATCAAAACAGATAAATATTACCTGGACAGATATTCCCGTCAAAAATCCAAAAACAATTGAAAGAATTGTTTTTGGTCCTTTTGCTAGCTATGAATCGGCAAAAAAACAATCAGAGAAACTAAGAGGTAAAGGATTTGAGACGACTGTTGCTTACCCTAAAAATTGGGAAGTATGGATTCCATTTCAAAATGATCTGCCAGAGTTTGAATTAAAAAATAAGATTTTCAGAAAAATAAAAAATTTTCAAATTACTCCTGTTCTTAGAAATGACTACAGTGGTATGAAACTTGAAGGTCCTATATATATTTATTCTGAAGAGAAAATAAAAATAAATGGTGTTAATTTTGGCAAAAATTTTTATTTAATAAAGGATTTATATGGAACTTGGACCTTAGTTCAAAAAATTGAATTTGATGACTATTTGGCAGGTGTTTTGCCATATGAAATTGGACCTAATTCTCCTTTAGAAGCACTCAAGGCTCAAGCAGTTATTGCAAGAACATGGGGCATATTTAATTCTGATAGATTTAATATGGATAAATATCATTTATGTATAAGCACTCAATGCCAAGTTTATAAGCCTTCTGAAATTTCATATAAAAACGTAAAAAAAGCCATAGAAGAAACTTCAAATTTAATTCTCACTCATGAAAATCAACCAATAAATGCTTTTTACCATGGTTCGAATGGTGGAGTATCTGCTACTGCAGGCGAGTCTTGGCAAATTCAAGATTATTCTTATTTCAATTCAATCATTGATGGTTCTAAATCATTAAATAAAATTTTTAAACTTCCAATTACAAATGAATCTTATTTAAATAATTTTTTAGATTTTGATAAAGAAAAGTTTTATGGGAGTAATCATTCTCTTTTTCGATGGAACAAGAAAATTTCTAATCTTGAAATTAAAGAAAAGTTAATTAAAAACAAACTTATAAATATTAATGAAGATGTTTTGGATTTAAATTCTATTGAACGTGGGTCTAGTGGCAGAGTGACAAAATTGGAAATACAAACTGGAAAGGGTAATAAATCTATTGTTCTTGTTAAAGATGATATTCGAAGGGTATTAAATTTTATACCTAGTAATTTGTTTACTATTAATAAATTAAATGATGATTTATGGCTTTTGAGAGGAGGTGGCTTCGGTCATGGTGTAGGTTTATCTCAGTCAGGAGCAATTGAAATGGCTAAATTAGGATTCTCTTATGAACAAATATTGAAACATTACTATCGAAATGCAAAACTAAAAAAATTTGAGATATTGTCTCAATGGAAGTTAAGTAATTAACAATTTACTTTTATGAGTAAGGGTTTTTATAAAAATCGAAGATTGAAATCGTTTATATTTCTTAGTGCTTGTTTTTTAGTAGCTTTTATTCCTCATGCTAAAAATATCGAAAATTTCTTTTACATAATATTGACTCTTTCTTTTGTCATTGTTTTTTATGGTTTAATAGTTATTTCTAGAAATTTTAAAAGGAACAACGTTTTAAATACTGTAAGCAGAAGAATTAGCAATAAAGAGTTACCTTTGCTTGATATTTTAGTCGCAGCTAGAGATGAAGAGAATGTTATATCAAGATTAGTTGAAAGATTATTTAGTTTAGATTATCCAACAAATAAATTAAATATTTACATAATAGATGATGGTAGTTCTGATAAGACGCCTTTAATTTTAGATCGATTATCTAGACAATATGACAAGCTAAAAGTCATAAGTCGTTCTCCAAATGCAGGAGGAGGAAAGTCAGGAGCTTTGAATTATGCCTTGAAATTTACCTATGGTGAATGGTTATTAGTTTTGGATGCTGATGCTGAATTAAAACAAGATTCTTTGATAAGGTTATTTAGTTTTGTATTAGAGGGTGATTGGTCTGCAGTTCAACTAAGAAAATCAGTAACAAATGTAAGTAAGAATTTTTTAACTTCCTGTCAGTCAATGGAGATGGCTATGGATGCAATCTTTCAATATGGAAGATTATCAGTTGCTGGAGTTTCCGAATTAAGGGGAAATGGTCAATTAATTAAGAAAGAAACATTATTAGAATGTGGTTCTTTTAATGAAGATACAGTTACAGATGATCTTGATTTGAGTTTAAGATTATTATTATCAAAATCTAGAATTGGAATCTTATGGGATCCTCCAGTGATGGAGGAGGCAGTTGAGAATTTAAATGCTTTATTAGCGCAAAGGCAAAGATGGGCAGAGGGAGGGTTGCAAAGATTCTTTGATTATGGAGATCAATTATTTACTAATAAAATTGATTATTTTCAGAAATTTGATTTAACTTACTTTTTTATCTTGCAATATGCATTACCAATCATTTCTATTTTTGATTTAGTTTTCAGTATTGCTTTTTTAAATTCACCAATTTACTGGCCTATTTCATTTACAGCTTTTATGTTATCTGGAATTGCTTTTTGGTACGGTTCTTCTTGTAAAAGTGAAGTACCTGTATTGCAAAAAAGCAATTTTTTGATGGTATTTGTATCGGTTTTTTATTTATCACATTGGTTTTTAGTAATCCCTTGGGTAACTATAAAGATGTCTATTTTCCCCAAAAAGATACTGTGGCGAAAGACTCTTCATACTGGAGTTTAATCTATTCATCAAGGTCTATAATTTCTCCATTAAAAAAATTTGCTAAGTTTTTTGAACTATCATCATAAGTTTCCTCGTTAGATATTTTTGTTGACGAATTAGTTTTTGGTTCTGTTTTTTTTATTGGTCGGAAATTATTTACTTCATTTTGGGTTATTTCTGGAGTGTTTGTTGGGTAACCTTTATTTAATTGTTTGGTTGAAAAATTAAGGATTATTCCATCTCCAAATATCTTTTTTACAGTATTTTCAATTATAACTTTTCTGCTTTTTATCATACTTTCCCAGTTTGGAGATAATGCAATTGTGATTTTCTCAGAATCAAAACTTTCAAGTTCGGCTTGTTGTGAAAGTAACATTCTTGTGGATGGTAACTCTACTTTAGAAAGAATTAATTCCCATTTATCTTTTAAATTTGATCCAGGATTATTTTGGTTATTTTCAGAAATATTTTCAATATTTTCTTTTTCAAGAACTTCAAATTTTTCTAATTTTTTGTCTTTTTTTTCGATCAATTCTTTATGAGTTATCTCTTCTTCGATACTTGGTTTTGGAATCTCATCTGAAATATTTTCTTTATTAATATGAATGTTTTTTCTACTTACATGCTTCTCATCTGTCGTATTATTTTTACTTTCTTGTTTACTTTCAAAACTATTTATTTCTTGACTATCCAGAAGACCAGTTAAATGTATTTCAAACCAAAGCCTTGGATTATCACTTGATTTGATTTGATATTCAATATTTCTCAGATTATTATGCCAATTAATTATTGCTGATTTATTTATTGTTTTGGAGATTTTATCTAACTCATCTCGAAATTCATCAGACGTATAATAAAGATCTGAATATTTATTATTAGTAGTGTGTAATAGTAGATCTCTTGTTATATTCAATAATCCGATAATTATTTGAAGAGGTTCGTTTCCGGCATCATATAATTTATTGCAGGCGCCAATTAATGACTCTGGATTATTCTCAACCAATGATTTAATCAGATTTGTTAATTCACTTTCTGATACTTCTCCTAGGAGGTTTTGGATATTATTAATTGTTATCCCTTCTGGTAAAAGATTTAATTGTTCAAGGAGGCTTTGTGCATCTCTCATACCTCCATTAGACCTTTTTGCAATCATTTTTAACGCCTGCACTTCGTACTTAATGGATTCTTTTTCGGCTATTTCTGATAAATGTTGAAAAATATCACTTGGGCTTATTCTTCTAAAATCAAACTTTTGGCATCTACTTTTTATTGTATTTAATACTCTCTCAGGATTTGTCGTCGCAAGTATAAATACAACTCTTGATGGCGGTTCTTCAATAGTTTTTAGTAAAGCATTTGAAGCTGCCGTTGAAAGCATATGACATTCATCAATTACATAGACTTTCCATCTCGCTTGAGTAGGTGCAAATCTCGCTCTCTCTATAATTTCTCTTATATTTTCTACTCCTGTATTTGATGCTGCATCAATCTCGATAATATCTAGAGCGCTCCCATCTGTAATTTGTCTACATAAGTCACATTTACAACAAGGAGTTATCGTAGGTTGGTCGAATGCCTGGCAATTTAGAGATTTTGCAAATATTCTTGCACTTGATGTTTTTCCAGTGCCTCTTGGACCATTAAAAAGATATGCAGGAGCAATTTTTTTTGTTAATAAAGCTTGTTTGAGTGTAATGGATATAAATTTTTGCCCAACCAGTTCGTCTAAGTTGTTTGGTCTATATTTTTGATGAAAAGGCTTATGTATATTTGGCATTTATTTTTCATTAATTAGAAAAATTAGGGGTTCAATTAAAAAAATTAAACTCTAATTTTATGCAGACTCTTTAATGATTCTTTTTGATCCTGAAGGTAGTTTAACAATTTTAGATGAGAACAAATTATCTACCATTTTTTTCGTAATTGTGAATTCTTTTACATTTTCTTCAGAAGGCAAAGTGTACATTATGTCTAGCATGAGCTCTTCAATTATTGATCTTAATGCTCTTGCACCTGTTTTTCTTTTGTATGCTTCATTTGCTATCGCTTCAACAGAATCAGGCTCAAATGATAATTCAACATTATCCATACTTAGCAAAGTTTTGAATTGCTTTACTAATGCATCTCTAGGTTGAGTCAAAATAGATTCTAAAGTTTCTTTAGTAAGACGATCTAATACAGCACAAACTGGAATTCTTCCAATAAATTCTGGAATTAGGCCATATTTCACTAAGTCATCTAATTCTAAATTTTTCAGGGAATCTCTTGGGTCTACAATTTTTTTTGTATCAACTTTGTTTTGATCTGAATTGGTGGTAAATCCTATAGAGTGTTTACCCATACGCTTTTGAACGATATCCTCTAAACCTATAAAAGCTCCTCCACAAATAAATAGTATTTGACTCGTATCAATTTGGATGCAGTCATGATAAGGATGTTTTCTTCCGCCTTGAGGGGGCACATTAGCAATTGTTCCTTCAAGCATTTTTAATAATGCTTGCTGTACCCCTTCACCAGAGACATCTCTTGTGATTGAAGGATTCTCGCTTTTTCTTGCAATTTTATCTATTTCATCAATATAAATAATTCCTTTTTGAGCTAGTTCTACATTCATTTCTGATTTTTGTAGAAGTCTTAAAAGTATGTTTTCAACATCTTCCCCAACATATCCAGCTTCTGTCAAAGTCGTTGCATCAGCTACTGCAAAAGGAACATCTAAAAACTCTGCTAAGGTTTGCGCCAATAATGTTTTTCCACTTCCAGTAGGGCCGATAAGTAAAATATTTGATTTTTGTAATTTAGTTGCTTGTGAATCAGTTGAATTGTTATTTTTACTGTCTTCTTTAACTTTCCAAGCTAATCTCTTGTAGTGATTGTATACGGCTACTGATAATATTTTTTTTGCGGATTCTTGTCCAACAACTTGATTATCTAGAAAACTTTTTATTTCTAATGGCTTAGGAATTGAGGTTAATTCTAAAGGAACAGATTTTTTTGGATTATCAGTTGGTAATTTCTTTTTTACTTGTGGAGAGTTGTTTGTGTTCGCTTGATTCTCAAGTAGTTCTTCATCGAGAATCTCATTACAAAGGTCTATGCACTCATCACAGATATAAACCCCAGGACCAGCTATAAGCTTTCTTACTTGGTCTTGTGACTTCCCGCAAAATGAACATTTTAGATGGGCGTCGAATTTAGCCATCGATTATAAGTTTTTAAAGTAAAGGGTGTTAAATATTCCCTATTCACTAGGATTGCTCATAAATATCGATTCGTCATCATATTCTTAAAAAATCAGAACCCCTTGTCACTTTTTGATAACTTTATCAATTAATCCATATTCGACTGCTTCTGAGGGGGATAAAAAGTAATCTCTTTCTGTATCTTCATTAATTTTTTCTAAAGGTTGACCAGTATGTTCAGCTAAAAGTGAATTTAATGTTTTCTTGAGAAAAAGTATTTCTTTAGCTTGTATTTCAATCTCTACTGCTTGACCTTGTGCACCTCCCAGAGGTTGATGAATCATAATTCGAGAATTAGGTAAAGCCAATCTTTTCCCCTTTGCTCCTCCAGAAAGTAGAAATGCCCCCATACTTGCGGCTACTCCAAAACATATTGTCACTACATCAGGCGAAATTTGTTGCATGGTATCATAAATGGCCATTCCTGCAGTTACTGAGCCTCCAGGAGAATTTATATATATTTGTATGTCTTTTTCGGGATCTTCCGCTTCAAGAAATAATAATTGTGCAACAAGTGAATCAGATACTTGATCATTAATTCCAGTACCTAAAAAAATTATTCTCTCCCTCAATAGTCTTGAATAAATATCAAAAGCTCTTTCTCCTCTACCTGATTGTTCTATAACGGTAGGAACAGCAGCAATGGTTTTATTATTACTTTCGTAAGAACTTATTGAGCTTTGGATTAAATGTTTTTTTTCTGAGTTCACAAATTAGTTTTCGTCTTATAAACAATTTAAGGGGTTTTTGTTTAATTAGTAGGAAATTTCATAAATTATTTTTTTTCTTTTTTATTTTGAGTTTTTGTAGTTTTTGTAGGTTTAGTAGTTTTTGACGCAGTTTTTGTGGCTTTTGTTGTTTTTGAGGTTTTTGTAGTTTTTTCTTTTACTTCAGAATTTTCCTCAAGCCAAATGATTAATTTTTCTTTGAGTAAATCGTTAGTTATTACTTCTGTTAATTTTTTAATATCTATTTGTTTTGAAGATTGAGAGATTGCATCTTCATAATCTTTCATTTTTGAATCAATTTCATCTTGCTCAACTTTTATGTTTTCTGTTTCAGCTAATGCTTTTAAAGCTAAATTTCTTTGAACATTTTTTTCAGCTTGAGGCCTTGTAGACTCTGCTAATGACTTAACTAATTCCGGAGTGAAAGTAGATTTAACATCAAGACCTTGTTGAGCGAATCTTTGAGCGGTTTGTTCAATATTATTCCTCACTTCTATATCAATCATAGATTTTGGAATTTCAGCAACCAATTCGTTTGTTAAGGCATCTAATAAAGCTTCAATTTTGATATCTTTTTGAGTTTTTTCAAAATTGTCTTTAAGTTGCTTTTCAATATCTTTCTTTAACTCTTTTAATGATTCTTTGTTGCCAGACTGTTTTGCAAAATCGTCATTAAGTTCAGGCAATTCTTTTTCCTTAAGATCCTTAAGATTTACTTCAAAAATTGCTTCTTTGCCTCTTGAATCCTCATGAGAATAATCATCAGGAAATTTAAGGTTAAGTGTTTTGGTATCACCAATTTTCATCTTTACGATTCCCTCAACGAAACCTGGAATCATTTTGTTCTTTTCTAACTCAAGATCCATTGATTCACTTGTTCCACCATCAATCTCTTTACCAGAATCTTTATATTTCCCTTTGAAACTAACTACAGCAATATCTCCTAATTTTGCTGCTCTATTGGTAACTGGAATAATGTTTGCAAACTGATTTCTAGATTTTTCTAACGCTTCATCTATTGACTTAGGATCAAACTTTGTCTTTGATATTTCTACACTTAGTCCTTTGGATTTTTTAAGTTTTAATTCTGGGGCAACATCAGTTTGAAGAGTAACCTTAAGTGATTTTTCAGGACTAAACTTTGCAAGTAAAGATTCAAATCCATCTACCAATTCTGGCTCACTTAGTGGCTCTATAGATTTTATTTTTAACGCTTCTTGCCATGATTTATCAATGATTTTTTCCAGAGCAGAAGCATGCAATTGTGTGATGCCAATTCTTTGGATTAAGACTTGTTTAGGAATCTTACCAAGTCTAAATCCCGGAATTTTAGCCGAACGACTGATAGAACTGATTGTTTCATTTACACACGTTTTGCATGTCTCAGATGGTATTTCTAATTCGAATGAAATTCTACTTTGAGGCAGAGGAGTTGTTTTGACTATTAGTGCTTCTTTAGCCATGTTTTCTAAGTTATTACTATGAACCGAATCTTAATTATTTCACATTATGTGATTTCCTTGAAAGTTAATTTTTTGATAAAGTAAAAAAAATAGTCAATCTATTTATAAAAATCATTTTAAAGTGTGAGACAATCTCCGTATTTGCCTAATAGGCCATTAAAAGTTGCTATTTTAGGTTCTTCAGGTGCTGTGGGATCTGAATTACTAAAAATTCTTGAACAACGTGATTTCCCAATATCAGAATTGGTCTTGCTTTCATCAGAGCGGTCAGAAGGAAAAAAAATTATTTGGAAAGATGAAGAATTAGTTACAAAAAAAACAACTAAGGAAGAATTTAAGAATCTTGATTTAGTTTTGGCTTCAGCTGGCGGAAGTATTTCAAAAAAGTGGTTATCTACCATTATTGATCAAAATGCTTTACTGATAGATAATTCAAGTGCTTTCAGATTAGATAAGAACGTTCCTCTTATAGTCCCTGAAGTTAATGCTAGTGACGTACTTAATCATGATGGGGTAATAGCTAATCCAAACTGCACTACCATTTTGTTGACATTAGTATTAGCTCCATTAAAAAAACTTTCTACTATTCAAAGAGTTATTGTCTCAACATATCAATCTGTCAGCGGTGCAGGCCAACTAGCGATGGAGGAACTAAAACTTTTAACTGAACAATATCTTCAAGGAAATCCTCAAAAAAGTGAAGTTTTGCCATACTCCCTTGCTTTTAATTTGTTTTTACATAATTCCCCTATGCTTTCAAATAATTACTGTGAAGAAGAGATGAAAATGGTTAATGAGACAAGGAAAATATTAAATATTGCTGATTTAAAGCTCTCTGCTACATGTGTTCGAGTCCCAGTTCTGAGAGCACATTCTGAATCGATCAATATTGAATTTGCCGATGTAGTTGAGCCTAAAGATGCTCTTGAAGAATTAAAGAAATCTCCTGGAATTGAAATTATTGAGGATTACAAAAATAATAGATTTCCTATGCCAAATGACGTTATGGGAAGTGATAATGTTGCTGTTGGCAGGCTAAGAACTGATATAAGTCATCCTCATGGATTAGAATTATGGTTATGTGGAGATCAAATAAGAAAAGGAGCAGCTCTGAATGCTGTTCAAATAGCTGAGTTATTAATTCCAAAAAAATGATTAAAGACAAAACTGAGTGTAATAATCCACTATTTGGAAGAATATTGACTGCAATGGTTACTCCATTCACTGAGAATGGAGATGTAGATTATGAACTAGCTATAAAACTTTCAAATTATCTTTTTGAGAACGGTTCCGATGGAATTGTGTTGTGCGGTACTACTGGAGAATCTCCGACTCTTTCATGGGCGGAACAACATGATTTATTTATTGCGGTAAAAGGATCTTTGGATGCAAGCTGTAAAGTAATAGTTGGCACTGGTAGCAATTGTACAAGCGAAGCTGTGGAAGCTACAAAAAAAGCTTACGACTCTGGTGCCGACGGTGCTTTGGTCGTTGTTCCTTATTACAATAAGCCGCCTCAAGAAGGTCTTTATAAACATTTCAGTTCTATTGCTAAATCTGCAAAGGATTTGCCTCTTATGCTCTACAACATTCCTGGTAGGACTGGATGCAATTTATTACCTGATACTGTGAAGAAACTTATGGATTTCTCAAATATTCTCAGTATTAAAGCTGCAAGCGGTAGAATAGAGGAAGTAACAGAATTAAGGGCTATTTGTGGCTCCGAACTCTCTGTATATAGTGGCGACGATTCATTGTTGCTTCCAATGTTATCGGTAGGTGCTGTAGGAGTAGTAAGTGTTGCAAGTCATTTAGTTGGATTGCAATTGAAAGAGATGATTCATTCTTTTCAAACTGGAAATGTTTCCAGTGCTCTTGCTATTCATGAAAAACTTCAGCCTCTTTTCAAAGCACTCTTTATGACTACTAATCCAATCCCAATTAAAGCTGCTTTGGAGCTATCGGGATGGGATGTAGGTAATCCTAGAAGTCCTTTGTCACCTTTAAACAATGACATGAAAAAGCAACTATCTTTTATCCTGAATTCCCTATAATAGGGATTATATTTAACTTGATAATTAAATTTAAATAAACCTTATTTGATTACAAGCAGGCCTTCATAAATTTCAAATTATGCAATCAAGTACAAATTCAACTGTAAATAGATCTACTCATGATTCATCTAGATCTAAAAATAATACTCCAGCTCTACGGGTAATACCTCTTGGAGGATTACATGAAATAGGAAAAAACACTTGCGTTTTTGAATATGGTGATGAATTAATGCTTGTTGATGCTGGCCTAGCTTTCCCATCTGATGGTATGCATGGCGTAAACGTTGTTATGCCTGATACAACTTTTTTAAAAGAAAATCAAAGAAGAATAAAAGGGATGATTGTCACTCACGGGCATGAAGATCATATTGGAGGTATTTCTCATCATCTAAAGCATTTTAATATTCCCATTATTTATGGCCCAAGACTGGCAATGTCAATGCTTAGAGGAAAAATGGAGGAAGCAGGGGTATCTGATAGAACAACTATACAGACAGTAAATCCTAGAGATGTTGTAAAAGTAGGACAACATTTTTCTGTTGAATTTATTCGAAATACCCATTCTATTTGCGATAGCTTTTCTTTAGCAGTTACAACACCTGTTGGCACAATTATTTTCACGGGAGATTTTAAGTTTGATCATATGCCAGTAGATGGAGAGCAATTTGATATTGAAAGAATGGTGCATTACGGAGAGAAGGGTGTTTTATGCATGTTCAGTGATTCTACTAATGCCGAAGTTCCAGGTTTTTGTCCTTCTGAGAAGACTATCTATCCCTCTTTAGAAAAACATATTGCAGAGGCAAAAGAACGAGTTATCCTTACCACTTTTGCTAGTTCTGTGCATAGAGTGACAATGATCTTAGAATTGGCGATGAAACATGGAAGAAAGGTCGGTTTGTTAGGTAGATCGATGATAAATGTTATTGCTAAGGCAAGAGATATTGGTTATATGAAATGCCCAGATGATTTGTTTGTTCCTATCAAGCAAATTAGAGATTTGCCAGATAGGGAGACCTTGTTATTAATGACGGGTAGTCAAGGAGAACCCCTAGCAGCGTTAAGCAGAATCTCTCGTGGTGAACATCAGCATGTTCGGCTTAAGACTACTGATACTGTAATATTTTCAGCCAGCCCAATTCCTGGTAATACTATTTCTGTTGTTAATACAATAGATAGATTAATGAAACTCGGAGCAAAGGTTGTTTATGGCAAGGGTGAGAATATTCATGTTTCTGGTCATGGTTTTCAAGAAGATCAAAAGTTAATGTTGGCACTCGCAAAACCTAAGTTTTTTGTTCCTGTTCATGGAGAACATAGAATGCTTGTTTGTCATGGGAAGAGTGCACAAACTATGGGGGTTCCAAAGGACAATATCTTAATTATTGAAAATGGAGATGTAGTTGAGTTAACACCTAATTCTATTCAAAAGGGTGATCCTGTAAAAGCTGGTGTTGAACTGCTTGATAACTCACGAAATGGGATTGTAGATGCTCGAGTATTAAAGGAAAGGCAGCAATTAGCTGGAGATGGTGTAGTAACTGTTTTAGCTCCTATTAGTACAGATGGGAAGATGGTTGCGCCTCCTAGAGTTAATTTGAGAGGAGTTGTTACTACTGCAGAGCCAAGAAAAATGTCTATGTGGACAGAACGAGAAATAAGCTGGGTCTTAGAAAATAGATGGAAACAATTATCCAGACAAACTGGGCCGAATAATTTTGAGGTAGATTGGATTGGTGTACAAAGAGAAATTGAAAATGGTTTATCGAGAAGAATGAGAAGAGAATTACAAGTTGAACCACTTATTTTGTGTTTAGTTCAACCTGCTCCAAGTGGAACTCGTGCTTATATTCCAAAGATTACCGAAGAGCAAAATTT
This sequence comes from uncultured Prochlorococcus sp., assembly GCA_902621675.1. GTDB lineage: Bacteria > Cyanobacteriota > Cyanobacteriia > PCC-6307 > Cyanobiaceae > Prochlorococcus_A. The sequence continues at coordinate 55,512 of CACNMX010000006.1, forward strand.
CTCCAATAGAAATAGAAATAATAATAATTTCCATAAGAAATCAAACAATAATAATCATCCTAATAGTTCAAATAACCCACAAAATACCCAAAAAAGTCCAAAGGTATCACAGAATCCATCAGCTGAGACTGCTACAGAAGATTCATTTGAAGGTAGAACAAGAAGAAGAAGATCTGCTGTAACATCTTAACTTTTTTCAAAATTTATATAGTTTTTATCCCAAACAATTTTTAAAAACTCTTGCAGATTAATTTGACCTTTATTTTTTTCATAAATTGAAGTTGCTAATTTTGTCAGATTTTTAGAACTACATTGCTTTGGAGA
>CACNMX010000007.1 GCA_902621675.1 uncultured Prochlorococcus sp.
ATTTTGCAAGGAATAGTCTCTATAAATATGATTCATGTAGCACAGTGGTCATGTACTGTAGCACTCTTTAGAGAGTCAGGAAAATTACTCAGTAAGGGGCAATTTTTGATTTTGTATGGGCCATTTAAAATTTGCAATAAACATACAAGTGAAAGTAATTATTTTTTCGATAATTCATTAAAAATGCAAAATGATCTCTGGGGAATTAAAAATCTTGAGGAAGTTTATGATGAGAGTAAGAAAAATGGTTTTTATCAAGAAGAAATTATTACTATGCCTGCAAATAATTTTTTAATAATTTTTAGAAAACTTTTTTGATAAGGTAAATACAAATATCAATAAGTTTTCAAAATTCGTCATATTAGATGATCAACCTGATAGTTTTTTGCTCCATTCTTTATGCTTTTTATCTAAATCTGAAATTTTCTCGCTTAAACTCAACTGTCTTTCTAATAATTTAACTTTGGTAAGTGTTAATTTTTCTGAATAAAATTTAATAGGCTGATTACCATGCAAATTGTCGCCACTCATAGAATTAATAAATAATTATCATTTTCTAAGATGAAAAATTTGTTATTGCTAATTCTTTTATATTCTTTTCAGGTTTGCGCAAATTAATGTGATAAAGAATTGCTGATTATTGCGTTTTTAATCGATCATTTTGTATGAAGATTGCCATATATATCTTCCTTTCTTAATGTCTGACTCAACAGCAACGCAGTTGCAAGCAATATTCCATAAAGCTTTATGTATTGGATCAGGATTAAAAAGATATGCTTTTTTAAAGACTTTTTTAATTAAGACAGTTGCCTTTTTTGCATGATAATGAGGGATCGTTGGGCATACATGATGAACGACATGGCTAGAACCTATATTATGGTGAAGAAAATTGAGGACTCTACCGTAAGGCCTGTCAATAGATAGAAATGCCCCTCTCATAAATGAAAATTCCGTATTTGAAAGATGAGGTACATCTGAATCTGTATGATGCAACCATGTATAAACAACTAGCCAACAATTAACCACTAATAAAGGGCCAAAATACAGAGCAATTACGGGAAATAATCCATACTTGAAAATTAAATAAACAATGCCCAATAATGTCAAACCTACACCAATATCTGATATCCAAACTTTCTTGGCCCATATCGATGGCCATAATGCTCTAGAAAATGGTTTAATTGGCCAAAAATGATTTGAAGTACCATATTTAACACCTCCTGTACTTCCCGTAAGTAGATAAGCAGGCCAGCCAAATATTAGATGTAAAACAAGTTGAAGAATTCCATAATTTTTCTTACCTAGGGAATTTGAAAAATGTAATTCTTTTTCTCCACCAACTTTTTCTGTAACTCCATTCCCTTTAATGACTAATGGGACGTGAGTTTCTCCATTTGTTATGTTATTTGTGAATCGATGATGAATTGCATGAGAACGCTGCCAAGAAAAATAAGGCACTAGAAGAAATGAATGTAGTAAATAACCAGTAATAGATTCTAATGCCTTGTTTTTAGAGAATGCTCCATGCCCACATTCATGGGCAATTACCCAGAATCCCATTGCAGTAGTACCTGATAGAAATGCATAAACAATCCAAATTGGGATCATTTTGGGGGTAAATGGAATAGATAGCCCTATCACAATTACTAATGATTGAATTAAAGCTGATTGTAAAAGATACCTCAAAGATGTTTTGGTATTGCACTTAAAGTAGTTTTCTGGGATGACATCTTGAAATTCTTTCATGCTTGGAATATCTTTATCCTCTATAACAAGCGCTTGGCCTTTAAGACCTGAAAATTTTATATTACTCAAATTTTTATGGTTAAGAATTTTGTTAAATAAAAGTGAATTTATATATCCTATCATCCATCACAGGATCAAAAAATGAAAAGAATTTACAATTTTTTTCGATAAAGTTTTTGCAATTTTAATTTCTTCTTCAAATAAAACTATTTATGCCAAATATTTTTTAAAATTTTTTTCCTTTAGCACAATCTTTTTTAATTAATTATTTATTTTTATGCTGATAGTCTTTGCTCTTCTTTAAAGCTTAATTAATTTAAAGACCGCGTATATACCTCTTAGGTAAACCAGATTGTTTACGTGGTTTTACTAAAATAGGTAAAACAATAACTCCTACTGTAAAAAGACAGATTGGAGCGATTACCATAAATATAGATTCTAGAGACATTAATAATTTTGGATTTATTAATAAATAGCAGGATTTTTTTTTAAAGTCATCCGTATTTATATCTATTTTGTGAGAATAGATTCAAAATTTTTATAAATTATTAAGAAAAAAAGAAAAAAAGATTAAAAAAAATCAATTTTTTCATAATTTATCCTAAGTACTTAATCATTATTCAACAAATATTAGTTATGGATGAAGAAAAAAAGTGGATGCTTATGACTTATTATTGTCCAACTCATGGTGATTCAGGTTTAGTAAAACCAATTCAACTAACAAAAAAAGAAATTAGTAAAACATTCTTAAAAAAAGGTAGGATTTCTAAAAATTAGTTTTTTAAAATAAAACTAAAGATATTGTGAAAATGTTCGAGATGTTAATAGAAATATTTTTTTGATATGAATATAAAATTTTTTGCGTAATTAATAATTTAAAAAGATCTAGAAATAATTTTTTATTGATCAGAATCGCATGTTAATTCACATTGATTAAGTTCATGTGATGATATCTTTTCTAAAATTCTTAACATATCAATTTCGGAAAGCTCTCCATTTGAGTTCCATTTTAAAGTTGTTTTCCTTTGAGGTGAATTTTTTTTATTCATTTTGATCAGCTCCCTTTAAATGAACTTCTAAACAACGCGTAATACATTCTTGATGACCATCAACAATACTGCATTCAGTAATACACTCGAAATATGAATTGATAGAATCTTTTTCTGTATTCTGGTTTGTAGAAACTAATGAATCATTCATAATATTGTTGGATTTATTTGGAATAGAGATATAGCACGAATTTATGATCAATAATTTAATTTATTAAGTAAATTAGAAAAAATAAGTATTATTTACTAAATTCATTTTGGACCTGTTTTACCTGCTAAAAAGATAGTATTATTTATCATTTTAAAGGGTAAATCAAACATTAATTTTAATTATTTAATATTAAATTTCAAAGGCAATCTTCTTAAAAAATCAGCATAAAGACTGATTTACTTTTCAGTAATTTAGTTAGATGATTAAAAAGTACACTTTTAGATTTTCAAATGAAATTAGTAATTACTTGGCTTTCGAAAATGTTAGAGAGTATGGCCAATGCTTTTATGCATCCTTTAAAGAATGACTTGCCTCCATCTATTGGTACTCATGCATATAGCAGTATTCCTTTAAAAAGAAAATTGAGAAGAAGGTTGAATTAGGTATTAATTTATTGGAATTAATTTTTCATTTTTATTATCCCAAATAATATATTTGAAGCAGTCTGAAAAATCGCTTAATTTTAAGAACTTTGATTGTTGGAGCAAATGAATGTTTGCTTTGTGACAAGCTTTTAAGTTGTAATTTGGTATTCTCTCAGAGAGATGATGAATACTGTGGAAGGATATGTCTGCTAAAAACCAATTTAGCCAGTTAGGGATATCTAAATTGCTACTACCTAAAATCGCTCCATCTATGAGATCCCAATTCTTTGTATTTTTAGCATATGAATTCTCATAGTTATGTTGTACGAAAAAAACACATATTAAAATTGCTGCTGATAAGGTTAATACAATGGAATAAAACGATAAGAAAAAAACTAACCCAAACCATTTGCACATAAATATCCACCCTATTATCACTACTATGTTGTTGATTATTAATTCACACAGTTCACTGAAATTATCTCCATAATCAGAAAAAGGTGGTTTAACTCTTGAATTAATAGCTAAAAGTTGAGAAATTCCTCTGTTTTTTATTTTGAAAAAAGTCTCATCCAAAATATCTTTAATGAAATTAAAAATAATAATAACAAGTCCTAATCTTGGTTTTAAAACTAAGTAAAAAAAACCGCCAGGGAAAAGCATCATCCAGTTTCGACTTACTTTATAAAATATTTGTTCTCTTTTGGTAAGGGATTCATAATCTTCAAGACTTAAAACATCTATAGGCCCTTTGTAAATTTCCCAATTTCCATTATTTCTATGATGAAATGCATGATCAATTGACCATGCCTTCTGGGGAATACCATTAACCAAGCCAAGTAAAAATCCAAAGAAACGGTTTAATTTCCGTTTTGTAAAAAGAGAATTATGTCCGCAATCATGCATTAATGAGAATGTTCGAGAAGAGAAAAGAGTTAGAAGAACTATAAAAGGTATCAATAGAAATCCTTTTATTAAAAATGAAAAAGGTTGATTTATTATTTGGTAGACGATTAACCAAATAGAAATTATTGGGAAGATGGTAGAAAAAATTTGATAAAAAGCTCTAATATTATTTCTTTTTAAAAATGGCTTTATTAAGAAATCACCTCTGTTTACTCTATGCATATTTTTTTTAATTTTTTTGATATTAACAATTTTAAAAAGTATTGATTATTTAATAAACAATAAAATATGTTAAATATCATACTAAAGAATAAATTCTTTAGACATAGTTCTCAATTGATCTAGATTTAAATTTTCTAAGTAATTTCTAAAGTCACTAAGATTTTTAGTAGAGTCAGAATCTTTACTCTCATAAAGAAGACTATTAGAAATTAACTCAATAAGATGATCTTTATCCATAATTCCTTATAGACCATAATTCCTGTTTAAAAAATTAAGGTCTTGAATTCGAGATCATTAATTCATCACTAAAAGAGTAATTTTTATAGATTTCTTAAATCCTGTTCTATTTTTTCTAATCTTTCATTTAATTCTTTTTGTTCCTTAATTAAGGATTTTTTCTTTTCTGCAAGCTCTCTGTTCAAAGGAGAATTGAAATACTTTTGGTAAGAGACAAAAAAAACTGCTATTGCGACTGCAATGCCAAGAGCACCAATTATTAAAATTGGAGACGAAGGAAAGTCATAAAATGGAATTGACAATGTATTTTATTAAAAACAAATTCTAGCTATCTCATTAAAAAAAAAATGAGTAATAAATACTTATTCCTTACTAAGCTTTGTAAATAATTATGGTAGTTATTTTAAAAAAAAATAATTTTTATCTTTAATTAAATTTTAAAAATAAGTAATTGTACAGCTGCCAAAGAATGAATAACTAATAATGATTAAAATAGTAAAAATTTTTTCATGAAGAAAATCATAAATAAAAAACATAATAAAAATGAACCATGGTTTAAATGGTTAACGAGAGAACTTAATTCTTATGAAGCTTTTCAGGATTTTGAATCAGGAAAGGATCCACGAGATGTTGCAGAGGAATTTATTTCTAGAAATAGTATTGCTATTTCAAATGTTTTCGAAGATTTTGATGAAGAAGATAAAGATACACTTGATCAGTTTCTTAAATTAACTGAATGCGAGATGCATGTGTTTAGGATTCTTGAAAAACATATAGAGTTAAGAAACAAGATAAGATTTGTAGATTTTAAAAAAAGAAAAAAATTAAAGAGTTAATTTCTATATAAATTTATTTTTTCCATTACCTGTCTTACCAAAGCCTAACCAGATGAACCATATGATCCATCCGAATATAGGTACTAAATTAATAAAAATCCATTTCCAATCTTTTCCAAAATCTCTGATTCTTCTTATATCAATAGCTATTTGAGGAATAATACAAACTAATCCATAAGCATTAAAACCAAACGTTTTTAAAAATATTGGGATAGTTAGGAAAGAAATTATAAGATTCGCTAGTTGAACTAACCACCAGTCGGATTGAGATGTGAATCCTTTGAAGTCTGTAGCTTTTATCCAAAACTCTTTATATGCACTGAAAAAGTCATTAAGCATAAATTAAAAATTCAAAAATTAAACATATTCTATTTATTCTTTAATTTATTAAAATTTTATTTATTTCCTAAACAGGATCAAATAAATTCATATCATTTGAATCTTGTTTTGGGAGCTCATCTCGATTTGGTAATGAACAGAATCCTTCTTTGCAAATCATCTTTTCTTTTTCAATACTTGTAGTTTCTGAGAATATATTTTTGTCATTGTTATTTGAAGATTCTTTCAGCATTTATATAAAAAAATTAAATCCAATATTAAATTAATAACTCAATTTATTTTGATAAGCAATAAACTTAATATTAATTATTTATTTACTTTTTTTGATTTGGCAAGTCTCTCCAGAACAGCGCCATTATATAAATGAATAAAGATATAGAACAAATATAAAGTAAAGAATTTAGATGCATTTTTATTTATTAAAGTAATAACAAAGAGGGCCTTTCATAAAACGGGATTTCAAAAGTTTGGTAATTTTTTGACTTAGAAATCAAACAGATTCTAGTATTTATTTAAGTTTTTTATGCTTTTCCCAAACTTTGAGAAGGAAAAGTTTTTTAAATTTTTGGAATATATCTATTTAGTTAGTAAAACTTATAAATCCAAGAGTTTTTTAAATTTAATCAAATTCTACATTTTTAAATGTTTTTATATTTCACGATCTATCCTTTTTTATTTCTGTTAAAGCTTTCCTACCTTCCTTAAGGGTTCTTAAGACGAGCCAGGTTAGAGAGGAAAAGATAATAATGGTAAGTATAATTAGAGAAATATGGTTTGTATCAATATTATTGGCCAATTTAATAAAATTCTTTATGAGTCTTTAATTTAAAAAATTTCGAAAAATTCAAACGTCAGATCTAGAGTAAGCAGGGATTAACATTCCACCATCTTGATCGTCATTATTGTCATCATCAAACCCACCCCCCAGAAGTAATTCGATAATCACAAGTACAGCTACAGGATAAAGGCACCATAATAACGCAGTAAAAGGACTTACTGAGGAAGAAGCTGAGTAAAATTCTGTCATAAATTGATGTTAATCTAAAGAAACAACAATTGTGGATACTCTGGGAAGTGTTTTATTCAATATTTCTATAAATATTTTTAAAAAACTTTTCCCTTTCGAATGAATAGATCTTTGGTATGTATAGATATTTTTATTCTTAAAGTCAATTTGAATAATAATTTTCTTGAACCTACTGAGAAACTAATAATGACATAATGAATCGCGCGATTGTTATTTTTTATACTTAACAATAATTGTACAATTTTGATTCAAAAACTATTATTTATCTTGATTTTATAAATTCTATGTTTTCTTTCACTTTTGACCCTTTGGCTGCGATATTTGGTATATCAGGAATTGTAGGCTTCTTTTTCTTCGTTTCTGCTGCTAAGGGGACTTCCAGTATCAATACAAAACCAAAAAAGGAATTAGATTAGAGCTTATTGTGCCAGAAAACTAAATTGAAATTTTAAATTTAGTATTTAAATGGCTTGTACATTATTACTTATTCCATTGTTTAGAAATAAATTCAAGAAAATCTTTTAGATCATCTTCAGGACAATTTGTTTGTTTTTGTAAATCAATGCAAATTTGCTTAATATTTTCAAAGGCCTTTTTTACGATTTCATTTTTTTCAATAACCTCAAAATATTCTTGATCAGTAAAAGTCATAGTATTAGTTTCTTTCTTGAAAATTATTTATTAACTATATTTTATCTACATTGACTTAACAGTAAACAACAAAAAATCTTTTTCCTGAAATTTAGCTACCCAATCGATAATGTTTTTTAATACTTTTGGTTACTTCCCATTCGCAGTTAAGTCCAGCAGGAAACTCAACTAGATCTCCAGCTTTAATCACGTAAATTTCACCGTTTTGAGTACTTATTTTCGCTTGACCTTCAATAATTAAGCAAATTTCCTTATCATCGTAATTCCATTTAAATTTGCTTGGCTCACATTCCCAAATAGGCCAACTTTTTATTCCATACTGAATTATTACGCTTGCACTACAGGGGGAAGATATTAGAACTTTCACGAAATAGTTCGGATGTGTTTTTTTATTTTACAAATAAAAGAAATATTTATTTTCAAGAATGTGTATTTCTTTACTGTCTTTTAATTTTTTTCGTTTATTATAAAAAAAATTTTTAGTTTATGGATGAGCTTTCTGTATTGTCAATTTCGCTATCTATAGCTTCTCTAGGAATATTTTTTTTATTTTTCTCTTCAAATGATGATGATGACCAAGATGGAGGTAAGTTGATTAAATTATTAGAAAGAATTAATTAATTCTAAGTAAATAAAACATTTAATAGAGATTTATAACCTATAAAGCCTGCATAAATGCAGCTAAAAAAAATAACATATACTTCCAATGTTCCGAGCCTTTTTTTCTTTAATGTTTTCATTTTATTGAGTGTTTATAGATTAATTTTATTTAATTTGATTTTTATTAACATGAGTATTTTTTACATTAACTCAGAGATTAAAGAATTATTAACGTCAAGCCAAAAAATAAAAAACAAGTAAAAAATATTATTTTTTTGGTAATTTCTCTTTCCTCATTCCTAGCAAAAAATAACGAAATTACTGGAGATGTGCTTAATAAAGCCCATCCTACTCCTATGGGAAGGGTTTTAAACACAACTTGTTGTAGAAATATTCCTATATTCGTTCCAAGAAGTATTGAAATAAAAAATCTTTTTTGTTGTTTTTTGTCCATGTTTTTTAAGAAAAAATTAATCTTAAATCCTTTTAGACTAATCAAAAAAATTATTGCACCTAATAATCTTATTTCAGTTGTAAGGAAAGGAGATAAATTGCTTTGAAGGAAAACCATTCTTGATAAAAGACCTCCAAGAACAGCACATAAAACTGATAAAAAAGGAAAAGCAAAAATCTTAAAGTTATTTTTTTCTGAGAAAGAGGAGTTTTCCTCTTTAAAATCGTTACCTTTTCTGAGAATTATGAATAGCGAAATCGTTACTATAATTATTCCAACCCATGATTTAGTTGTTAAATTTTCATTAATAAAAAATTCCCCTGACAAAGCTGCCATTAACGGAGAAAGAGTTTCTATTGATAAAGTTTTTCTTGTGCCAATTGTTTGTAGTGACTTTAAATAGAAAGTATCACCTAAACCAATACCTATCATTCCACTAATTAGTAGTATATATATGTTTTTTAATGCAGTTGTAGAACTTAGATTGATAAAAGCAGGTATAAAAATTAAAAAAGCTATTATATTTTTTGTTAAATTAATATCTATTGATTTATATTTTTGAGTTTGCGCGCGCCAAATAAAGCACGCATATGTCCAAGATGTAGCAGCTCCAACAGCAGAAAGGATTCCAATCAAAACGAATAATTTTTAAAAATTTTATTTCATAAATTGAGTAAATGCTAAAAAGAATACATAAATAAGAATCAAAATTCCCGGTAAGTACTGAATTAGTGATTTGAAATTATTTTTTTTCATATTTTAAAAAATTTATTTTAAACAGTTTTTTTATTAGTAGGGTACAAACTCTCTAACTTCTTTCTTCTTTGAACTTTCGCATTAATCCTTTCTTCTTTTTCTTTTTTCTTGATCTCATCATTTATCTTATTTTGTCTATATCCAAACCAAAGTAGAACCCAAATAACAGAAGTTATTAAAAGAAGAGCAGTATATTGTCCAGTCATAGGAAAACTGGCCTCAGAATATTTAACGTAAGAAAAAATTAGACTCATTTAATAAAGTTAAAGCATAAAAATAATGATTGCGTTGATTTCTTTTAGAAATTTAAAAATTAATTAATTGCAGCTATTTATTATGTAGTTTTGTAGTTTTTGGAGTAATTTTTCTTTATAACTCCTTGCTATTATTAGATTGAAGCATATTGAATAATAAGTTTTTGGAACCTTTTGATTTAGCAGTTATAGGAGGAGGTGCAGCTGGTTTTATGACAGCAATTACTGCTGCTGAAAATGGAGTAAAAAGAATAATAATTCTTGAAGGCACTTCAAAACTTATGGAGAAAGTAAGGATTAGTGGAGGTGGAAGATGTAACGTCACTAATGCGACATGGATACCGAATGAACTAGTTGATAATTACCCCAGAGGTGGAATTCAGCTCTTGGAATCATTTAATCGTTTTGCAGCTGGAGATGTATATGATTGGTTTGAGAAAAAAGGGTTAAAATTAAAAATTGAGGAAGATCTAAGAGTATTCCCAGTGTCTAATTCTTCTTCAGATGTTATTGATTGTTTGAGAAAAAGTGCTTTATCAAAAAACGTAGAAATATTAACAAAATTTTTTGTAAAAGAAATTTCAAAAACCCCAGATAACATATTCAATATTTTTAGTCTTAAAAAAGCAAAGGTAATTTCAAAAAATATTGCTCTTTCAACTGGAGGCAATCCAAGCGGATATAAATTAGCTCAAAATCTTGGACATAACATTGTTAAACCTGTACCATCGCTTTTTACTTTTTCAACAAAAGAACCAAATTTGGGTGAATGTAGTGGGGTATCGATAAAGGGCATAGATATAGAAATTAAATTAAACAATAAGAATTTTCAAAATAGAGGCGATTTACTAATAACTCATTGGGGTTTTAGTGGCCCAGCAGTATTAAAACTTTCATCCATTGCAGCAAGGGAACTTTATAGCCAAAAATATAAATTTAACCTAATCATTAAATGGTCTTCTTTAAGTTATGAGGACTTAAAAGAAAAAATTAATTATTTAAGATTAAATAAAGGCAAAGTAAATCTAATTAATAGTAGACCTGTTCCACTATTAACAAAAAGATTATGGATTTTTTTATTAAAGAAAATAGGTATTGATAAAGAAAAAAAGTGGGCTGATTTACTGGCGGATGAAAGGGAGAAAATGATAAATATTCTAATGAGGGATAAATATATAATTTCGGGCAAAGGTCCATTTGGAGAGGAATTTGTTACTTCCGGAGGTGTAAAAATTAATGAGGTTAATTTTAAAAGTATGGAGAGCTTAATTTGTCCAGGGTTATTTTTTTCTGGAGAAGTTTTGGATGTTGATGGGATCACAGGTGGATTTAATTTTCAACATTGTTGGACAAGTGGATGGATCGCTGGAACGGCAGTCTCAAAGTTAAATCATTAAATAATAAATTAATAAGTAATAAATCAATAAGTAACAAATTAATAAGTTTATCTTTTTTTTATTAAGTATTAGACGGAAAAAGTTTTTTGAAGAAACTTTAATTTTAAAGTTTTTATTATTGGTGAAGATTAATGCAGAATCTTGTATCAAAAAAAGAAGAAGAGGAAAGAAGATTAAAAGCTTTAGCAGAATATAGGATTTTGGGAACCAAGCCAGAATCGTGTTATGACGATATTACAAAAATTGCTGCTACAACTTGTAATGTGCCTATTTCTTTAATGACTTTGGTAGACAAAGATAAACAATGGTTTAAATCCAAAATAGGACTTCAAATATCAGAAACTAGAAGAGATTGGTCTTTTTGTACCCATGCAATAAAAGAAAATAGTCCATTAATTATTCATGATGCTTTCCAAGATGAAAGATTTATAAATAATCCATTGGTAACAGGAGACCCCAAGATTCGTTTTTATGCAGGTTTTCCCCTTAGAAATAGTGATGGTAATAAACTTGGAACTCTTTGTGTAATAGATAGAAAGCCAGGAAATCTAACTACACAACAATTCAATATTATGGAATTATTATCCAAGCAAATAGTTTCATTTTTAGAGCTTAGAAAAAAGTCATTGAACTTACTAGATGCATTGTCTAACTTGCACAAACAGGAAGGTATTTTATCTGTTTGTTCATATTGCAGAGAAGTGAAAAATAAGGAGGGCGATTGGATGCATTTAGAAAAATATCTTTCGAAAATTAGTGATATTAGATTCAGTCATGGGGTTTGTGATAATTGTATGGAAAAACATTTCCCAGATGTAATAGAAGTATGGAATAAAAAGGATTTTTTTGAAGATGGTCAGAAAAGGTATTTAGAGTCTTAGATTTAATACCTTGCTTTTAATTAATTAATTTATTTCTAAACAAATTCTTCATTTGGTGGTTAGGATTGTATAAATTTGACTTGAACATGTTATTAGGAACTTTATTAACAGGTGAAATTGCTAAAAGTGCATTAGTAGCATATGTTCATTATTTAGGAATTATTTTATGTTTCGGTTCTCTTTTGTTTGAAAGATTGACTCTCAAAGTTGGTCTTAATAGAAATGAGACGATCTCAATGATAATTGCAGATGTGGTTTATGGTTTGGCAGGAGTTGCAATATTAGTTACTGGAATTTTGCGCGTTAAGTATTTTGGTCAAGGAGGTGATTTCTATACAGGTAACCCTGTGTTTTGGATAAAGGTTTCTCTTTACATTCTGGTGGGATTACTTTCTTTATACCCAACAACAACATATATCTTATGGGCTATTCCATTAAGTAAGAATAAATTACCTGAAATATCCGAGAATCTAGTTAAGAGGTTCAGACTCATCATTACTACTGAATTAGTAGGCTTTGCCACAATACCATTGTTTGCCACTCTTATGGCTAGAGGTGTAGGTTTAGGTTGAAAAATTTATTTCTAGAAAGAAATTGTTTAATAAGTGCTAACAAACTATATAGATGGAGTTTAAGTTATAAGATTTCTAAATCTACAAAGGAAATTATTTTTATTGGTTTAAATCCCTCACTATCGGATGAATTTTTCTTAGATAATACAACAAAAAAGATAATCAAAATTTCGAAAAACAATAATTACGGCAAAGTAAAATTAATAAATCTATTTGCTCTTATTTCAAGCAAACCAGAAAAACTTTTTAAACATAAAAACCCTGTGGGTTATCGAAACAATAATCATATTTATAAAAACTTAAAACACTGGTCTGAAAATAAAAATTGTGATTTATGGTTAGGTTGGGGTAATAAAGGAAAATTTCTAAATAGAAATAAAAGAATATCAAAAAAAATAATGCAATATAACTCAATCAGAAAAAATAATTTTGATAATCCTTTGGGACCGCTTTTAATTAAGAAAACAATCAAAGATAATCCAATACATCCTCTATACTGTTCTGATAATTCCATTCTCAAAGCTGTAAGAACGATTTGATACCAAGGTTTAAGAAGCGATTAATTTAAACTTATGTTAAAATAGAGTTAAGAACGGGTTAAATTATGAGTAACACAAAGCAACTGCAAAAACTTAAAAACTTAAATGTAAAAGCAGAAAAATGCCTTACAAGAGACGAAGCACAAAAAATATTGATAAAGGCTAATAAAGCTCAGAGTAAAATAAATTTTTAAATTTAATATTTGCTTTTTTTTAGGAATAATTTATCAAAAAATTTTACAAATATTTTTCTAATTATTTAGAATTTTTTTATTCTATTTAATTTTGATGGTTTTTAACATTATTAAAATAAGAAAATCCGATGATAGATTTTTATCAAGAAGAGATTGGCTGCATTCAATGCATTCATTTTCTTTCGCAGAGCATAGTGATCCAAAATGGGATAATTTTGGGAAAATTAGAGTTATAAACGAAGATATTATTTCTCCTAATGCAGGATTTAATACACATTCTCATGCAAATATGGAAATTATTACTGTCGTAACAAAAGGAGCAATAACTCATAGAGACTCGTTAAACAATCTTGGAAAAATTCACAAAGATGAAGTACAAGTTATGTCTGCAGGTACTGGAATCTCTCATAGCGAGAAGAATGAAGAAAATGAGAACTGTAAGTTGTTACAGATTTGGATATACCCTCAAAAAGAAAATATTAAACCTCGATATGATCAAATTTCATTAACTGAAAAGTTGTGGGACAATCTTATTTTTAATTACAAAGACGGTAAAAATAATAAACTTTTTCTAAATCAAAGTATCTCTTTATGGCGTTGTAAATATAAGCCAATTAAAGAAAAAAAATTGCCATTAGAAATCGATAAATATAATTGGATACAAATAATAGAAGGTAATCTTTTATTAAAAAGTAAAGACTCTAATTCAAATCTATTTCTCAAATCTGGAGATGGCTTGGGTTTTGAAGTTAATGATTATGATGATGTTTCTATAGATACTGAAAAAAACTTAGATTTTCTCTTATTTTCGATGCCTTCCTTATAATTTATCTGTTATTTTACCCATCAATTCCTTTATTAAATGCATTTAAGGCTTGCAAAGCCATATTAAGGTGAACTTCCATAGCACCAAGTGCAATTAGAGAATTTGGTGATTTATCTTTTAGTAAATTCTCTTTTCTTTTTGATAACTCATTAACTACCTTCTTAGTTGAAGCTTCCCAATTATTGATTAACTCTTCAAATTCTCTTTTTTCAGGGCTTTCTATTTCTGCTAATTCATCAGAAAAATGAGAATCTTTTTGTGCTTTAAGCATCAAGTAACTTAATTTTTTATGACTTATTGCTTGAGGTAAATTGTTAGATTCACTCATTGCTAGTAGTTAATTTATAGTCAAAATCTAACTAATTAAGTGAATATTTGCTAGAGGGTAAACGGTTGTGATGACCGACCTGAAAATTACGAAATGATACTTGAACAAAAAATTCATTTATTAACCTTTAATTTTTCACTTATTAGTTTCTTGAAATAATCTCCACGCTCTTCATAATTTTTAAATTGATCAAAACTAGAGCATGAAGGTGAGAATAATAATGTTCCTACTCTATTATTTTGTAAATAATGAAAAACAAAATTTAAAAGCTCTTTTAGTTCTGAAAATTCAAAAATATTTTTTTTAAATCCTTCATTAATAAGCGCCATTTTTAGGACTTTTGAGCTTTCTCCAAAAAGGAAAACACATTTAACTTTTTTCTTTAAAACTTTTATCCACTCACTATATTCATTACCTTTTAATCTACCCCCAGCAATGATTATTATTTGACCTTCAATTGAACTTATTCCCGCAATAGATGAGTCAAAATTTGTAGCTTTACTATCATTAATGATTTCCAGATCATTATTTTTATAAATTGTTTCCATCCTATGGGGTAATTGTTTGTAATTAGATAATGAATCTTTAATCTTCTTGCCAGATAATCCAACTTTTCTTGCTGCTGCAATTACCAATAAAAGATTTTGAAGATTATGCATTCCTTTTAAAGAAAAATGTTCAAGTTTGAATAATTTCTTCCCTCTCTCAACAATGTATGATTGATCATCTATCCAATAATCGCAATGAATAAAATTTGATTTATCGAAACTAGTTGTTATCCAAACCCCTCTTGATAGCGAACTGTAGTGAATTCTTAGGTTTTTATCGTCGTAATTATAAATTCTAAAATCAGATTTTTCTAACAAGCTCTTTTTTATGTTGAAATAGTTTTCAAGTGTTTTATGTCTTTCAAGATGATCTTCTGTGAAGGTTGTCCATATTCCAATATTAGGTTTTACTTCTGGAGATATTTCTATTTGATAACTACTTAATTCAGCTACAACCCAATCAATTTTTTCATGTTTTTTGGAGTGAGCATATTTACATAAAGGTGTACCAATATTTCCAGCAAAAGGAGCATATAATCCAGTATCGCAGAGTATATGGCTTAGTAGATGAGTAACAGTAGTCTTGCCATTAGTTCCAGTAATACCTATCCAATTTGTGTCTTTTAAATTTTCCCATGCAACATTAATTTCTCCAATTACTTTAATTCCCTTTTTTTTTAATTCAATAATAGTTATGTGGTCATAAGGTATGGATGGACTTACAACAACAGATTCGATCTCTTTCACAAAAGGTTGAATTTCTTCAAATACAAATTCTTTATTTAGAGAAACTATAATATTAAGCTCTTCTAATGCTGTTTTTCTTTCTAAGAATTCTATCCCATTTTTACTTTCCCAAACAATTACTCTCTTATTGATGCTTCTCAAATACTTGGCAGCCCAAAATCCAGATTTACCTAATCCAATTACAAGATTAATATTTCTTTTACTTGAATGATTATCTATCATTAAATTTATAATTGCATTTATATTAATTGTGTTTAAGGGGTAATTCAATCATGAGATTTTTCTTCAGTATTTATAGTATTCGCCCAAGAAAAGTTAATTAATGGAAGATAATACTGCAAAATATTGGTTCTCTTGGTTTTATGAAAAGTGGGAGAAAAATGCTCCAGGTGAATTAATTGAAAAGGGTTTAACTCCATCTCAGATTGCTGAGCGCTTTGTTAATGAAAACCATGATAGTTTTATTCAATTGTCAAAAAAAATTGATGAAAAAAATTATGATGCCTTAATAGAATTTATGAAACTCTCAGAGAGTGAATTACATATCTTGAAGTATTTTCTAAAGTTAGTAAAAATGAAAAATTTATAAGAAGTTATTAAGTATTTCGAGGCTTTTTTCCCATAAATTTTTTCTTTCTTTTTTATTCATGGCGAAAGGAGAAGTAGGGGATAGTTTTGGATGGCCTCTGAAATTAAATTTAGGACCATAATGATCACCGCCTCTTGCGTCTGGTGAAGTAGCTGCAAAAAGTTGAGGTAAAGCACCCATCTCAGCAGTTTGAAAAATAGGGCTAAATAATTCCAATGAGAATGTTTCTAATGGACCAGGGTTAGGTTTTTGAGCAGTAAATAGATTTGTTTTTGCAATTCCTGGGTGAGCAGCTAAAGAAAGTATATTTTTGTGCTTTAAGTTCTCATTTAGTTCCAAAGCAAACATTACATTTGCCAATTTGCTATTGGAGTAAGATTCCCATTTGTTGTAATAGTTCTCGGCTTTCAGATTTTTCCAACCAACTTTGCCAAAAAATTGTGCTCCGGAAGTAACAGTCACTATTCTAGATTTTTCTTTTTTTTCAATAATTGGAAGAAGCTTTAGAGTCAAAAGCATGTGCGCTAGATGATTAACAGCAAATTGTATTTCATATCCCTGGGCACTAAGAGTTTTAGGCGGATGCATAATGCCTGCATTATTGATTAGTAAATCCAAATTTTCAAAATTATCAAAAATTTTGGACTGAACTTCAACAATATTTTTTAAATCTGACAAATCTAATTCCAAAGGTGTAAATAATCCTTCAGGATTGAGACTTTTAAGTTTTTTGATAGTTTGAGTAGCCTTTTCAAGCGATCTACAAGCTATAACGACATGAGCATTTTTTTCTGCTAAGGCCTTTGCAGTGTAGTATCCAAGACCACTATTCGCACCAGTAATTAGCGCTGTTTTGCCTGCAAGGTTTGGAATATTAGATGTTTCCCAGTTAGAGATTTTAGGTATTGAAATAGTGGCAGTCATTTACTAATCCTGCAAATTGCTTTGGAATTTAACCAAAATTTAATTACTTTCTCACTGTAAATACTGGAAGTCAGTATCGTGAGCTCTTTTTGAAGGTACTATTTAATATTATTTTTGAATTGCATATTGCCATTCGTTATTTTGAGATAAACTTTTCTCTCTAAGTAACTGTAATTTCCTACTATTTATTTTTATAACTATCCCATTAGTTGGATATTTCGCAAATATTTTTCTCCCTAACCAATTTTTTATATATATTTGGATTTCGCTTGTATGATTTGTGAAGTAACTTTCAGGGGTGCTAAAGCCACATTTTTTAAGATAGTTAAGGGTTTCGTATTGATTAAGTCTTCCATTAAGTATTTGGAAACAGCAAAAGCGGAGACTTTCTCCAATCCCTTTCTTATTATTGAGTTATTTTCTTGTAATTCTTTGGGAAATGCCGGCAATTTGGTTTGTAGCGTATAGTTCACCTCTAATTTGAAAATCTCGTTTGATAGGAATACAATCGGGGACATTTTTAATTTGTTTAATTTGGCTTGAGACATCTAATCCATTTTTTGTAATAGCTTTATTAAAATTGCCATCTATATATCTAATTGCAATAGCACAGCCATCAATTTTTGGTTGAATGCTTAATCTTGTTTTTGTTAATAAACTTTTCAAGAATTCTTTATAGTTTTCTTTAGCTAATTTTGGCAAAAGTTTATTATTTTCTTGATTAAAGTAGTTAGGTTCTGGATCAACAGGAATAAAGAGCTTTTCAAGTTGCTTAAATGCACCATCCGAAATTATGCTTTCACCTAATCTGTATTGTTCATCAAGATACTTAACATCTCTCACTAATAAATTATTCATAATAATTTTGATAAAAATTTAAAAACCTTTTAGAAAAAATCATCCAAATAAAGATTTGAAAATTAAAATTAGATATAAAAAAGTAATTGACCAGTAAATATCCTCCTACGAGGAGAGCGATTTAAGAGTATAAAATGTACGGATTAGAGGTTTAAATTAAATACTTCAATCAAACATATTTACTTAAAAGTGAAATAGAAAATTTTAAGGATTAATTTGCATGCAAATTTTTGAAATTTCTATCAATAAAAAAAAAAATTATTTAAAGTTATAAGAAAATGTCATTTTTACTAAAAGCTCAAAATACCTGGGAAAATTTTGCGAAATACAAAATTAATGATTATGCAAAATTAAGAAATTTTGATTTTGGGCCAAATAATGAAAGTTCAGTTTCAAAATTATCGCCTTTCATTACTCATAGAATTTTATCGGAATATGATCTGATACATGATATTAAAAGTAAGTACAAAATTAAAAATTCAACTAAATTTGTTGAAGAAATATTTTGGAGAGTTTACTGGAAAGGGTGGATGGAAAATAGACCTAAAGTTTGGAGAAATTTTATTTTAGAAAACAATCTCGATTTTGATTATGAGCTATATGAAAGTGCAATTAATGGCAATACAGAATTAGATTTTTTTAATTCTTGGGTCCATGAATTAAAGCATTACAACTATTTGCATAACCATACAAGAATGTGGTTTGCGAGTACTTGGATATTTAATTTAGGCCTTCCATGGCAATTGGGAGCAAAGTTTTTCTTTAAATATCTTTTTGATGGCGATGCTGCATCTAATCTTCTTAGCTGGAGATGGGTCGGAGGATTGCAAACTAAGGGAAAACAATATCTTTTTTCATCATCAAACCTCAGAAAATTTTCAAATAATAGATTTAATGCACAAAAAATCATTAATCAACAAATTTTTCTTGAAGAATCTAATCAAATAACATTGGAAGATGAGATTTATAAAAATGATATGTATCCTAAATCAGAAAATCTGATTTTATTTGAAAATGATCTTCACCTTGCAACCCTTAAAAAATTACTTATAAGCTATAAAAAAGTATTTATTATCCTTTTAAAAAATGAACAAAGACAAATTAAATTGTCTGAATCTGTTTTGAAATTTAAACAAGATTTAGTCTCTGAATTTGTAGAGAATTTTGATAATGTTGAACAGATTGATCCTTATTCACTGGAAAATACTTTTAAAAATACCAACGAAATAGACATTATTTATCCTGGAGTGGGAGAAAATTATGATTTCATAACTGAGTTTAAAAATTTACACCACAAGAAAATTTTTAATCTTGTTAGAGATGAAGATTTATTTGCTTGGAAATTCGCCAAAAAAGGGTTTTTCAAATTTAAAGAAAATATTCCAAAAATCAATCAGAGAATATTAGAAAATTATTCAAAAAATAATTTTTAGCTTAGTTAAATTCCTAATAAGAAAGGGAATTCATTAGAGCACTAAGTATAAATACTTAATTAGGCGCGACTTTTGCGGTTTAATCCACGATGGATACTGTAACTAGTTATTTTTACTTAAGGATAATTTTTTTATAGTGCTTTCAACAATTCTTACAAAGTCGTTTAGCAAAGATACTGCTTTATTAATTCTTAGAGTTATAACTGGAACTGTTCTTATTCATCACGGTTATGAGAAATTAGCCAATATAGAAAATTTTGCTGATGCTTTTGTCAGACCTTTACATCTTCCATTCCCAATATTTTTATCATACATAGCGGCATTCTCTGAAATAGGTGGTAGTTGGCTACTAATCATCGGTTTAGCTACAAGATTCGGAGCTTTGGCAATTGTGGGAACAATTTCTGTAGCCATATACCATGCACTTGTCACTTCAGGTTTTAATATTTTCTTACTAGAGCTTTTACTTTTATATTTTGCTTCAGCAACTTCAATTGCATTAACAGGTCCTGGTGATTTCTCCTTAGATGAAGTAATTATCAGAATTTTGAAATCTGAGGATGAAGAGGAAATTATTCCTTCAGCAAAATCAAAAAATACCAAGCAAGTCGAAGTTAAAGAAGAAGCTAATAAAGGTGGCTTATTTCAATTTCTTCAGGCGAACATACTCTCAGATACTTCAAGCTAACTTTTTAGGATAAAGGTTACTGATTAGTTCTAATCTTTTTCTATAACTGTTTCTCTTCTCGAGTTTAATCTTAATTGTGGCTTCCGAAAGACTTATAAATAGTCCTATAGCAGTCACCCATGATAAAAAAATAAAAGGGTTTTCTGGAATTTCTGAGAAATTCATATGAATAATACTTCTTTTTTAAAACTGACTGATCACTATACGTTTTTCAACCTAAATATACAATTTAGAAATATTTAAGGATTAATTTCAACTTTTTCCCATTTCTTACTCTTTTCCCAAAGATATCTTTTATGAACAGGCTGTTCTAATTTAAGAAGATCTACTGAATCGATTTCAAAATTTAGAACTACAAAATTTTCTGACTTGGGAAGATTGGATAATATTTCGTAAGCAGATTGGACTTTTGGGTTTATTTTCTCTCCAGGAGATCCCCAATACCAAGAAGATTTTGATTTTTCTGATAATAAATCCCAATAATTTTTGTTATCACTTAATTCATGTATTTTTCCTTTGAATCTATATTGTGATTTGCTTTTCAAAAAGAACCATAATATTTCTGCATTAGGATTGGATTTTAAATGCCCAATTTTTTCACTTCTTCTATCTGTAAAAATAATCATTGAACTATCTTTATGCCACCCTCTGAAAACAACTGTTCTTAGTCTTGGCTCACTTTCTTCGCTGACTGTTGCAAGCTGAATCCATCTATTAGATGGTAATTTGCCCTCTTTTTTTCTAGAAGATTTTAAATCTTGCCTCCAACTGGGTAAGTTGTTATCAGGCATTTAATTTAGGTAATATAAGACCACTTTTCTTCTTGTATTCTTCGAATGAATCATATTTTGAAAGCGATTTATCTTTTTTTATCATTCTTGGTAGAAAAACTATAGAGAAAAATATTGCAAGAATTACTAATGGTATGTAACTCATTGAAAGTATGGCGAAAGATAGATAAATTAGTATTTCTCCTAGATAATTTGTATTCCTTATATTTTTGAAAAATCCTTCTTTAATTAGACCTTTTTTTAATTTAAGAGAAAAATATTTTTGAGCATCACTAGCAAAGTGTAAAAACACACCAATTATATTTATAGATACAGATGCAGCTATTACGATATTTGGAACAGATTTCTGAGATGAGATAAGAATGTAGGGAGCTACCCAGTAACTTCCAAGGAAAATAAAACCAGTAACTGAAGTTAAAAAATTGATTTTTTCTTTAAAATATGGATCTGGGAATATCTTTTCTTTTAGAATCCAGAGTAAACCATAAGTACCATGCAGAGCTAAATAAACGTAAGGAGCGATCGTAAAATTATCAAAAAAAATCATAAGGCCCATCACTACAAATGCAGTGAGCCCCTTATGTAAATTAATTATTTGATTAAGTTTCATCTTTTTTAATAATCTAAAAAATGAAATTATTTTCTGTGGATATAATCTAGGTCATCAAAAGTTTTAATGGGCGATACTGGATTCGAACCAGTGGCCACTACCGTGTCGAGGTAGTGCTCTACCACTGAGCTAATCGCCCCAATTGAGGAATTTTTATTCCCCCTTATAAGAAAATAGCAGGTTGCGTTTCATTTTCTAAGTAATTTAACTTTCCATCGTTCTCTTTTGGTTATTTCTAAATTTAGAATTTCGATAAATCCTTTGTTTTCAAGTTCTAGTTTGTCGCCAATTTTTAGATTAATTGTTGGCTTATTAACTTTGCTTCCATTTAATCTGAGCATTCCATTTTCTATCCTTTCAATGATTTTGGTTCGTGATACCCTAAAGCCAGCTGAAGCTATAGCATCTAATCTTGTTGAAGCTTCTACTGTATTGACAAGTTTTTTTGATCTTCCAGAAGGTATTTGTAATTCATCTATACCTACTACATCAATTTTTACTTTTACGTCTCTTAAATAAAAAATCTTTTCATCTAGATGCTTAATATTTGAATTATCAATTATCCCTTGTGCTCCCCTATCGCCAATAGTCCATATATCTCCAACTTTTATTTGATTAACCCCATTTTCAATTAAGAGGGATCTAAAGTCGTCTTGTGTAGCATTATCAAATAAAAAATTTCCATTAATTTTTATTCCTTGCGCTGGAAAATTACTTTTTAGCTCATCCTCTTCAGGAAGATTATCTCCTCTAAAGCAAGCTATTCTAGATCTTTGAGAAGAGGAGAATCCTCCATAAATAAAAAATTTGAAATCATTTAAATTTTCAAAATCTTTTAAAATTTCTTCGCAAACATAAGTTGAATTAAACCCAGTCCAATAAGTTTCCCAGTGTTTGTAGGCTAAGTTAGCAATATTTATTAATTCTTCAGTTTCTTTTTTGTAGTTTGAATTTATTAAGATTTCTTTTAAGTCAATCATTTAGCCTTCTAGAAAAATTATATCTTTTGCTTCTGATTGTTTTATCAAAGCCCATGGCAATTCATCTCCAATTTCATTTTCAAGTAGAACAAGCCATTTACCCTCTTTATTAAAATTAATGATCGATCTTAACTCTTTATTTCTATTAATGTTGATACTTGCAGAAGAAACAATGCTTCCTAAATATCCTGAACCCATTCCTAAAACACCTCCAATTAATGATTCCCCGATGTTATTTAAACCAAGAAAGCTGAAGGTAGATAAATTTGTCATATTAGAAAAAGCTATTCCAGCTATAAAGCCAAATGGCATTAGCCATCTACTCATATCTTGTTGTCTGATCTTTCTATCAAGTTTAGGATTTAAGATTCTTATATCTTCAAAATTTTGAGATTTGAATAAGATATTTGCTTTCGCATTGAGCAATTCTGTTTCGTCTGATGATATTTTCTCACTTATTGGAGGGATCAAAATAGCTTCAGAGAGCATTACTGATTTTTCTTTGAAAACATCAAATAGCTGGATACATTTATCAATGTCTTCAAATATCACAATACTTTTAGTCAAATTTCAATCCTCAAATGTTTGTGTGTTATTCAAATTAATAAAATAGGATACATACACTATAGATTAAGTTAAAGTAAAAGATTAAAGAACCAATCTTAAATGACAAAAGTTCTCATTACAGATCCAATTGATCAAACAGGAATCGATATTCTTTCACAAGTTGCTCAGGTTGATCAGAAGATAGGAATCTCAGACTCTGAGTTAGCTTCCATTATTAAAGATTATGATGCTTTAATGATTCGCTCTGGTACTCAAGTGACTGAAGAGATTATTAACTCTTCAAGTAAACTGAGAATCATTGGGAGAGCTGGAGTTGGAGTCGATAATGTAGATGTTAAGGCTGCTACGCAAAAAGGAGTTCTTGTTGTTAATTCTCCTGGAGGTAATACGATAGCTGCTGCTGAACATACTATAGCTATGATGTTGGCTTTATCCAGACATATTCCAATTGCGAATAGTAGTACTTTGTCAGGTAAATGGGAAAGAAAGAAATTTGTTGGTAATGAGCTTTATAAGAAAAAATTAGGTGTAGTAGGTTTAGGGAAAATTGGTGCTCACGTAGCGAAAGTTGCTAATGCATTAGGAATGGAAGTTTACGGATATGATCCCTTTGTCTCAACTGAAAGAGCTCAACAAATACAAGTTAAATTATCTGAACTAGAGGATTTGTTCAAACAATCCGATTATGTAACTTTGCATTTGCCTCGCACACCAGAGACAGAGAATTTGGTAAATATAGATGTCCTTAAAAGTATGAAAAGTAGCGCAAAATTAATTAATTGTGCTCGAGGAGGCTTAATTGACGAAGAGGCATTAGCAGAAGCTTTAAATCAATCATTGATTGCCGGTGCTGCAATAGATGTCTTTTCTAAAGAACCTTTGGAATCTAATTCACCACTTTTGAAGGTTGAAAAGAATCTTATTCTTACCCCTCACTTAGGAGCCTCTACTAGGGAAGCACAAGAAAATGTAGCTGTTGATGTTGCAGAACAAATAAGAGATGTCTTGCTTGGTTTATCTGCCAGAACTGCAGTAAATATTCCAGGTTTGAGCCCTGATATTATGGATAGTCTAAAACCTCATTTGCAGTTGGCTGAAACAATGGGTCTGCTTATAAGCCAGCTTTCAGGTGGACAGATACAGAAACTAGAAGTGAAGCTTCAAGGGGAATTTGTTCAACATCCTTCTCAGCCATTAATAATAGCTAGTCTAAAAGGCCTTCTAAGTAAAGCTTTGGGAGATAGGATCAATTATGTGAATGCTTCGCTAGAGGCGGATTCAAGAGGTATTTCGGTAGTCGAGAATAAAGATGAGGCAAGACCTGAATTTGCTAGTGGGTCGCTTCAGTTAACCACCTATGGAGATAACGGCGACCATAGTGTAGCAGGAAGCATTTTTGCTGATGGAGAATTAAGAATTATCAGTATTGATCAATACCCAGTTAATGTATCGCCAAGCAGATATATGTTGGTTACTAGGCATAGAGATATGCCAGGTATTATTGGCAAGCTGGGGTCTTTATTAGGCAGCAACAATGTAAATATTGCCTCAATGCAAGTTGGGCGCAAAATTGTTAGAGGAGAAGCTGTTATGGTTCTAAGTATTGATGATCCAATTCCTAATAAGTTGCTTGATACCATTATTGAAGTAGATGGGATTACCAACGCTAATCCAGTTACTTTATAAAGAGGGTTGTCCTAATTAATGGAAACTAAAGATTGGTATAAACTAACTTTTCTGATAGAAAGTGATTGTGAAGATATTATTATTTGGAAATTAAATGAGCTGGGAATATTTAGTTTTTCATTTGAATATTTAATTAAAAATAATAATAAAAAAGAAGTGAATATATGGCTTCCAATTATTGATTGGGGAAAGAGTTCTAGAAGTGATTTTGAAAAAATAATTTGCAAACTTTTAAACATTAATGCCCCTGAGAATCAATTTTTTGACTGGAGTATTATTAAAGAGGAAAATTGGTTGACAAGCTGGAAGAAATATTGGGCGCCTGAATTAGTAGGAAATCATTTTTTAATATTGCCTTGTTGGATAAATCTAAATGAAAAATATAAATATAAAAAAGTCATAAAAATTGATCCTGGAGCAGCCTTTGGCACAGGTAGTCACCCTTCGACTTATCTTTGCTTGGAAAAAATGGAGTATATTTTATTTTCTGAGAAAAAGATATTAGATATTGGTAGTGGTAGTGGGATTTTGAGTGTGGCTGCAAGATTGCTCGGTGCTAAAGAGGTTTGTGCAGTGGATAATGATTATTTAGCTATAAACTCAACTAAATCTAATTTTCAACTAAATTTCGGTAATTTAGACAATTTAAATACATATTTGGGATCTTTTAATGATGTAATTTTAAACAATCAACTCAAACAATTTGATTTTGTTTTGTGTAATATTCTTGCTGAAGTAATAAAAGAAATGATTCCAAATATTTATAAGTGCTTGAGAAACAAAGGGGAAGTAATTTTCAGTGGAATTTTGAATTCACAAAAGGATGAAATTATAAAAATATTAATTCAGAATGACTTGAAAATTTTGGATATATCAACTAGAAAAGATTGGGCATGCATTTCTGCACAAAAAACCGGTGATCCCACCTAAGTATAAGTTTTTCTTATAGATACTCTTTCATACATTTTATTGTGTCATTTTTTACTTCAAAATCTCACATATCGACCTAATCGGTGTTAAAAATGTATTTGATAGGTATTAACTACCAACAATTTTTTATTTAAATGGCTTCTTACAAAGTTACACTCATCAGCGAAGGTGAAGGGCTCAATTCAACTATTGAAGTTCCTGATGACCAATACATCCTCGATGCGGCTGAAGAACAAGGTATCGACCTTCCTTATTCCTGTAGAGCTGGGGCATGTTCAACATGTGCTGGAAAAGTTACTTCAGGTAGTGTTGATCAATCAGATCAAAGTTTCTTGGATGACGACCAATTAGAAGCTGGTTTTGTTCTTACTTGTGTTGCTTATCCAACATCTGACTTAACAATTACAACTCATGCCGAAGAAGAATTGTACTAAATATAAAAAAAAGCTTTTCTAAGTTGATTATTGATTATTTTTCTGCCACCCTCTGTAAAGGTGGCTTTTTTTTGTAAATGGATAAATTTGAATTTTTCAAGACTGACAGTGTTCAATCAAGTTATGGAGGTCAGTACAGTTATAAGGTAATTGGACCATGTTGCAGACTTTATGATAGAGAAGAGTTGCCTTGGCCCTGCTCAAGGCTTGCTTGGAGAAGTAAGGAGCCTAGTTGGAGAAGAATTGGGTCTAGGTTCGTTGCTGATATGGCTTCAAGGAAATGTCCATCTTACTCAGTGCAGATTTTGGAGCCTGGATCAAAACCTGTTGAGACAGTTATAACTTTTTTTTCGAAGAAATTTTCTTCTGATGTACAAGAATGGTGGTATAGCAAAAAACCAGGCTCAAAAGAGCCTGGTAATATCTTTCCTTATTAAGTTAGTTAGCTTGCAATATTATGCTTTTGGCTTTGGAGGCATGTAACCTTTCAAGCCCGTGCATTCAAGACTATCAATTGTATTAACTCCAGTTTGTGGGTTAGTGCCACTAGCTCTTTCACATAATGCTTTTCTCTGAGAAAGATCAAGATTTGCATCAGTAAAGTCTGCTCCATCAATAATTGCTCCATCAAAAACACTTTTCATTAACTCACCATTGGTAAGATTTGCATCAGTAAAATCAGCATTATCAAAGCGTGTTGCATATGCAATGAGGTCCGTCATATTGGCTCCTTTAAAACTAGAGTTTTTTGCTGTAGTTACACTCATATATGCACCTTGAAGATTAGCTTCTCCTAAATCTTGATTAGATAAATCATATTTAACATATTCAGTATTATGAAGGTCGGCACCGTGAAGATCATCTTTTAAAACGTCAACTGATGAAGGATCACTTGGATATAGTGCGTTTGCAGAGATTGGATTAATAAGTAAACCAATAATTAATGGGAGAAAAATAAATAGTCTTTTACAAGACTTATGTAGTGATGAAAAAATAGAGACCATTTCGATCGACATCAAATAGAAAAACCTAAGACCATTATTTCATGGGTTGGTCATTTACAACGCTCCTGCTAACGAACTGTTGCAGTTTATTTTATTTCTGCGGTTAGAAAATCTTTGGCAAGGTGAGTATTAGGGAAAACTTTTTGCGCCTCTTTAAGCAAATCGCTTGGTGTAATTGAATTTTTATTAGTGTATCTTGGACTTAAATGAGTAATAATTAATTTTTTTGCATTAGATAATAATGCTGTTTTCGCAGCCATTATTGTTGTGGAATGTAATTTTTCATAGGCCATTCTCTCATCAGCCTGGGAAAATGTTGATTCATGTACGAGTAAATCGGCATTTTTCGATAGTGAAACAGCTGATTCGCTAAAGACTGTATCTGTACAATAAACAAAACTTTCTCCTTCTCTAGGAGGTCCACAGAACTCTTTCCCATCAAATTTCCTTCCGTCTGCTAATACGACTTTTTTGCCTTGTTGCAGTTCTGAATAAATTGGTCCAGGCTCTATTTTTAGAGACTCTGCTTTTTTGATATCAAATATACCTGGCTTATCTTTTTCATTCACCCTGTAACCATAAGCAGGTATTTTATGTTTAAGACAGGCACAATTTACTTTTATTTTTTTGTTTTCAAATAGGGTTTTGTTTTTTGAGGCAAAATTTTCAACTGCCACAAAATGCAATGGGAATGACAATTTGCAAAAACTACTTTTAAGTGCTGAATTTATAAAACTTCGCAACTCTGAAGGACCGTAAATTTCAATACCCTCACTATTGCCTGATAAACCTAAGGTAGCCAAAAGTCCAGGTAAACCATAAATATGATCTCCATGCATATGTGTAATAAATATTTTCTTGATTTGTGAAGATTTAATATTGCTTTTCATTATTTGATGTTGCGTTCCCTCTCCACAATCAAAAAGCCAAACTTCTGATGACTGTGATAATTTAAGTGCTAGGGAAGAAACATTTCTCGTTAAGGACGGGACACCTGAGCTTGTTCCTAAGAAGGTGATATTCACTTATTTATGATATTTTTATTTTTATATCTGGATTAAATTTAGACTTTTAGTCAAACTTAGGCAAATTAAGCATCTGTTTTTAAACAAAGTGATACTTAAATTTAAAAATAATTATAGTAAATATTGCCTGATTACTATTTTATTTATTTGTGTTTTTCAGAGTGAAAGTGTTTTTGCATCAAGAGAGCCAATAATTAGAGTTTTGATTTCAAAAAATAATAATTTAAGGATTAGATCAGATAGATCAATTCCTTTAACCATAGAGGGGGAACTTTTTTCAAGAAAAAAAATAAAAGGCTTAACTTTGAAAAATGAGAAAAATAGAAAAATTTTATATTTTGATAAAAACAAACAAAAAAAATATGACTTAAAAAGTAATCAACAATTTCAAGTTAGATCTCCTGATGGAAGAGGTATATGGGTAGGTCAGAAGAGATTTTCTGGTAAGCTTAATCTCTTTGTACTTGATTCTGAAATATTGGTAGTGAATGTTTTAGGCATAGAAAAATACCTAAGTAGTGTAGTGGGCTCAGAAATGCCAACAAAATGGCCTATGGAAGCATTAAAAGCACAAGCAATTGCCTCTAGAACTTATGCTTTAAAGCAAAAGGGAAATGATTTATTTGATATAGATTCCACCCAGAAAAATCAAGTCTACAATGGTTTGGAGTCGAGAACCTATAAAACCATGAGAGCTGTTAAAAGTACAAGATCTTTGGTTTTGACGTACAAAAATAAATTAATTAATGCTTTGTTTCATAGCAGCTCAGGTGGAATGACAGAAAATAGTCAGGATGTATGGAAGAATAAATATCCATATTTATCAAGTGTGAAAGATTTTGATAAAAATAATCCAAAATTTAGATGGCAAAAAAAATTTTCGAGTAATGAATTAATAAATTTATTTCCTAAGATTGGAGGCTTAAAAAATATAAAGATCCTAGATATTACAAGTACTGGTAGGGTAAAAAATGTAAAACTTTTTGGGGCTTATGGCTCTGATCAAATCTCTGGAGTAGTTTTAAGAAAAAGATTAGGCCTCAATAGTAATTTTGTGAGATTTAAATTTTTTGAGGAAGAATTAAACAATAAATATCCTATTAAAAAAGGTTTGATAGTTTTTGGACAGGGATCAGGTCATGGAGTAGGAATGAGTCAATGGGGGGCAAAATATTTGGCATCTAGAGGCCAACAAGCTGAAAGAATATTAAAGTATTTTTATAGAGGTGTGCAGATTAAACCTTTTAGCAAAGATTACTTGTAGAAATTATTTAGCATTAAGAACTAATTTTGGATTTATATGCGATTGATCTTTATTAAAGAAGCCAATCCCAAGTAGTGTTTGTTTCTTATCTATTACTTTTATCGGTTCTTTATAATCAAAAGACTTGCTTTCTTTGAAATGACTAATATCAACTTTAATTGCTCTTCCTGTTTGCCAAAAATTGATTTGTTCTTCATTGCTTAAAATAAATGATGAAATGTGATTAAGAGCAGAAATTGTTGGAATAATAAAATTTTTCGAGCTTTCCCCCCTTTTTTCTTTTTCGATATCGGATATTTTTATCGAGTTTTGTTCATCAAAGCCACAAGCTGAAATTCTTTTTAATTGTAGAAGACAACCTTCAGAATTAAGAATTTCTCCTAGATCTCTTGCAATTGCTCTTATATAAGTGCCAGCTGAACATTTGATTTTTATTTCTATGATTCCGTTTACTTGGTCCCATTTCATTAGAGTAAGGTCGTCTATTTTTACTTCTCTTGGTGCTAATTCAAAAACTTCATTCCTGAAAGATTTTTTATAAGCTCTCTCACCATTGACATGCACACTAGAAACTTTCGGCGGAATTTGTTTAATAATTCCTCTAAATCTATTTAAGTATTGGTCTAATTTTTCATAACTGATTTTAGGCCAACTTTTTTGATTAATTATTTCTCCGTGTATATCATCAGTGTTAGTTCTTATCCCTAATTTAATTTGCCCTATGTAAGTTTTACCCTGAGGGAGATATTGAATAAATCTTGTTGCACTGCCTATTGCGATTGGTAATGTTCCTATAACTTCTGGGTCAAGAGTTCCTGTGTGCCCGACTTTTTTTGTATTTAGTAACTTCCTAATTTGTTTAACACAATCATGAGATGTACAGCCTTTCTCTTTATTA
Organism: uncultured Prochlorococcus sp.; assembly: GCA_902621675.1. Taxonomy (GTDB): domain Bacteria; phylum Cyanobacteriota; class Cyanobacteriia; order PCC-6307; family Cyanobiaceae; genus Prochlorococcus_A. The sequence goes on from CACNMX010000007.1 coordinate 30,367, forward strand.
ATAACTAAAAATCCATCTTTAGTTTCCATTTTTAATATTAAGAATACTTTGAGAAAGAATTAAGACCATTTTATGATTTTGATATTAGAAATTTAGAGTAAGTGAATGAAAAACAATAATTTTATTTTAAAAGAGTTTTTAGACAATGCTTTTAACTTGAAATCACATTTAATGGAATACTTATCTATTAAAGAATCTGATTTAGATGGATTCCTTGCAAGTGCAAAGATGAATTTGGCAAATTCGCATCCTGGCGATGCTCTGAATGATGTTTCAGATTTTTATACTGAGATTGTAGGAGATAGGCATATAGCCGATTTAGCTGCTTGGCATATTGCAAGTAGGGACTATATAGCTGATACTTTAAAACTTCAGCAGAGATTTTCTAGAGATTTAGTTTTGGATTTTGGAGGGGGTATTGGTACGCATGCCCTAGCTAACGCTATGTCTTCAAAAGTTGAGCATGTTTTTTTTGTAGATATAAATCAAACAAATAGAAATTTTGTTGAATATAGGGCTAAGAAATTAGGAGTTGAAAAAAAACTTACTTTTTGCAAGACAATTAAAGATACACAAAAATTGAAATTTGATACAATTGTTTGTCTTGATGTTTTGGAGCATCTAGCAGATCCAGCTTCTCAAATTAATTATTTCAGTGAAATTATGGATAGTAATTCTATTGCTCTACTCAATTGGTATTTCTATAAAGGAGATAAGAATGAATATCCGTTTCATATGGATGATAGTCAAATTATTGAAAAGTTTTTTGAAACTCTTCAATTAAAATTTTTAGAGGTATTTCATCCGATTCTTATAACTACAAGAGCTTATAGGAAAATTTAAATTACTACATTAACTCTTTTTCTATTTCTTAAATTTCTTTTAATGCTTTCGAAACTTACGATTCCTTCTTTTAGTGCAAAAAGAGTATCATCTTTACCTTTGCCAACATTGTTTCCTGGCAAAAATGATGTACCTCTTTGGCGAATTAATATTGATCCAGCACTTACTTTTTCTCCACCATAAGCTTTAACACCCAGTCTTTTGGAATTTGAATCTCTACCGTTTCTCGTAGAACCTGTTCCTTTTTTATGTGCCATTAGAATTGTTTAATTTGTAGATTTTTCTGATTTTGGTTTAGTTTCCTTTTTAACAGTTTCTTTTTTTAAAGAAGACTTAGGAGCACTTTTACCTATTGATATAGATTTTACCATAACTCTTGTTAATTCTTGTCTATGTCCCATTTTTCTTCTTGTCTTTTTTTTCGGACGCATCTTGTATACAAGAATTTTCTTATCTCTTTTATGGGAGACCACTTCTAATTCAATTTTTGCATCTTTAACGTAAGGTTTTCCAACAGTAATAGAATCTTTGTCTTTTAAAAGTAAAACTTTTTCAAGTGTTATTTTATCTTTCTCTTTTGCATTTAACCTGTCTATGTCATAGTATCTGTTAACTTCGAACCAAAATTGTTGACCCGATGTTTCTGCTATCGCGTACAATTCATTACTTTTTGAAGAATTGCTTGAGGAGTTTTTAGAATTTGCCATATTTTAGAGACGCTACCAGGCTCAAATTTATAATTTGATTTAGCCAAATAAGCAATCATAATAATTTGTTTATTTTCTTATTTTGTAGTGTAATAAGTCAAGGGTTGTTTTAAATCTTTTATATCAATTCAGGAAATATAAAAATGGCAGCAAGGAAAACATACATTTTAAAACTCTATGTTGCTGGAAATACTCCTAATTCAATGAGAGCTTTAAATACTTTAAGAGAAATTTTAGAAAATGAATTCAAAGGAGTTTATGCTTTAAAGGTTATTGATGTACTTAAGCAACCACAACTTGCAGAAGAAGATAAGATTTTAGCAACTCCAACTTTAGCTAAAATTTTGCCTCCACCAGTAAGAAGAATTATAGGTGATCTATCAGATAGAGAGAAGGTTTTGATTGGTTTAGATCTACTTTTTGATGAATTAACTGAAACTGAATATAGTGGGGATAAATAATATGTGTAAAACTTTTATAATTAAAGATAAATTCAAAATTTATTTTACTTTAGTTTAAATAGCACAAAACTATGAATGATAAGAAATTTGGCAAATCAAATAAAATGCAGGTACAAAAATTGCCAACTGGAATAGAGGGCTTTGATGATGTTTGTAGGGGTGGGCTGCCTGTTTCTCGAAGTACACTCGTTAGTGGTACGTCAGGAACTGGTAAAACTGTTTTTTCACTGCAATATTTACACCATGGGATTTGCAATTTTGATGAGCCTGGAATCTTTGTAACATTTGAGGAATCACCTTTAGATATTATTAGAAATGCAGCGAGCTTTGGTTGGGATTTACAAGAATTAATTGATCAAAATAAACTTTTTATTTTGGATGCTTCTCCTGACCCTGATGGTCAGGATGTTGCAGGTAATTTTGACTTGTCTGGTCTTATTGAGAGAATTAGTTATGCAATTAGAAAATATAAAGCTAAAAGAGTTGCAATAGATTCAATAACTGCGGTCTTTCAACAGTATGATGCTATTTACGTTGTTAGACGCGAAATATTTAGACTCATAGCTAGATTGAAAGAGATAGGTGTGACGACAGTTATGACTACAGAAAGGGTTGATGATTATGGACCGATTGCTAGATATGGAGTTGAAGAATTTGTATCTGATAATGTTGTCTTATTAAGAAATGTCCTTGAGTCAGAGAAAAGAAGAAGAACTTTAGAAGTTTTGAAGTTAAGAGGTACTGTACATATGAAAGGTGAATATCCATTCACTATGGGAATTGATGGAATAAGTGTGTTTGCCCTAGGAGCAATGAGATTAACGCAGAGATCATCAAATATTAGAATTAGCTCTGGAGTTAAAGATCTTGATGATATGTGTGGTGGAGGTTATTTTCAAGATTCCATTATTCTCGCTACTGGAGCTACTGGTACAGGTAAAACAATGCTTGTATCAAAATTTGTTGAAGATGCTTATAACAATAATGAAAGAGCAATACTTTTTGCATATGAAGAATCTAGGGCTCAATTGCTTAGGAATGCGACTAGCTGGGGAATAGATTTTGAAAAAATGGAAAGTGATGGGTTATTGAAAATTATTTGTGCATATCCTGAATCAACCGGTTTAGAAGATCACTTACAAATTATAAAAACGCAAATTAATCAATTTAAACCAAAAAGAATGGCAATTGATTCTCTTTCTGCATTAGCCAGAGGTGTAAGTTTGAACGCATTTAGACAGTTTGTAATTGCTGTTACCGGTTATACAAAACAAGAGGAAATAGCAGGGTTCTTTACTAACACTGCAGAAGAATTTATGGGGAGTCATTCTATAACTGATTCTCATATCTCAACAATTACAGATACCATATTGTTACTTCAATATGTAGAAATAAAAGGTGAGATGGCAAGAGCTTTAAATGTTTTTAAGATGCGAGGATCATGGCATGATAAACGAATAAGAGAATTTATAATTACAAATAGTGGCCCAGAAATAAGAGATTCTTTTTCTAATTTTGAACAAATATTTAGCGGTGCTCCTCACAGAATTGTACCTGATCAAAATGTTCAAAATGTTTTTAAAGGATTAGATAATAATTAGATAATTTCTTTAATTTCAGAACCTGAGAAGGAATCCGAATTATTAATAGATTTTGTCAATAATTCATCTTTATCAGATTGTGCTAAAGCTAAATCAAACCAGAAAGTTGTTCCTACTCCTAATTCACTAGCCATACGAATCTCCCCACCATGTTTTTCAATTATTCCCCGCACTATTGATAAACCTAAACCAGTACCTTGCTCAGTATGAACGGAATTCTCTACTCTATAAAAACGGTCAAATATCTTTTCTTGATCAGCTTGAGATATTCCTGAGCCAGTATCAGCAATCTCAATTCTTACTTTTGGTAGTGGTGAAACTAATTCACATTGAGGGGCTGCATCATTTTTAATACTTGGAGGGAAAGCAGGACAGGAATCTGGCCAAGTGTAAGCTCTTATAATTAGGGAGCTGTTTTTTGGACTGAATTTCAATCCATTACCCAACAAGTTATCAAAAACCTGTAAAAGCAAATCAAAATTTCCAAGAATTGAAGGAATAGTTTCCTCTATATCATGAGCTAATGAAACATTTTTTTCTGTTGCATTAAGTCTATAGTTTCTAAGGGTCTGCTCTATTGCAGGTTTTATGTCCATTTGTTCTAGTTGAACAATTTTCCCAGACTCCAATCTCGATAAATCTAATACATCATTTACAAGTCTTGTTAACCTATCAGTCTCTGAATTTGCAATTCCCAAAAATTCTATTTGTTCTTCATCAGAGAGTTGATCTTTTAAATCATGTAAGGTTTCTACATAACTTTTGATATTAAAAAGTGGTGTCCTCAATTCGTGCGAAACATTACTAATAAATCTATTTTGTGCCGCGTTAAGTTCAACTTCTCTCGTTAAGTCTTGGATTGTTACTGCAATTCCTTTTAATTCAATTTTATTTGTATCTAAAACTGATTGCAAGACAATCCTTAGAGTTCTTGCTGGTTCTCCTAAACTAAACCTTAAATCGTCTTTCTCCTTTTCCCTGTTTAAGATAGATTCAATATTTGAATGTAAGTCGTTAGATAGAATTTCGGGAATTTCATTTAAAAAATGTTTACCCTCAAGAAATCTTCCTTCCCAACGAAATAATCTCTTAGCTGTTGGATTAGTAAGTACAATCTTCCCTTTTGAATCCAATAGTATGGCACCATCAGCCATTGTAGCTATTAGGGATTGCTGCTTGATTTGTGCCGCTTTTAGTTCTTCTATATTAGCCTCGTCATAATTTTCTAACTGAGTGGCCATTCGGTTAAATCCATTTAAGAGTTCTCCTAGATCACCTGTCATAGGTAAAGAAATTCTGGATTTAAAATTCCCTCTTGAAATTTCTCTAACACCTCTTACTAATTCTCTGACAGGTCTTGTAATAGTTAGTGCATTAAATACAGCTCCAAGTATTACTAAAACCCAAATTGAGATAAAAACTGCAATGGTTACCTCTCTAGTTAAGGCGGCACTGGCTAATGCTTTTTTATTCGGGGTGACTCCCAAAGCTAAAGTTCCAAGATATTTGCCTTTCCACAACATTGGAACAAATACATCTGTTACTTGACCTTGAGGTGTCGCATGCTGTCTAACCAATGGAAATTGTGGCCTTTTCTTCAATTCAGAGGGGAGTTTAAGTCTTCGAGTGAGCTGAAACTGACTGTCTGAGCTTGTAGGCGTTGCACTGATCGGTATCCCAAGTTGAACTATATCTTCAGCATCAGTAAAGAATATATAACGTAAGTTTCGACTTGACCTCCAAAACTTTTCAGCTACATTTGAGATTTCTTTTTTTTGGTTATTAGCGACTAATTCTGTAACATTCCCAGATAATAATAAGCCAAGATCCCGAGCATATCTTGTATCATTCATTCCTGCATCTCTTTGGATACTATTTAAAGCAAAGAAAGTTATTCCTGTCATTAGGAGGCTTACGACAAGAGTTGCTATGGCTAACAACTTTGTTCTCAAACTGAACCCACTCCACCAAGCGAAGAGTCTATTAATCCAATAGTTATTATTCATTCCTTCAGTATCAGAGATGTTATATTGTTCATTTTCTCGATTATTGGAATCTACCATAAGCTTAGTTCTCCTTAGAAAAGTTTTTTCTGACTTGATAACCTATGTCATTTCTGAAGTAAATTCCCTCAAAATGAATTTCTTTTAAATTCTTATATGCTTTTTCAAAAACCAAATCGAAATCTTTATCTTGGCAGACAACACTTAAGACTCTTCCTCCATTAGTTAATAACTCCCCATTTTCACTAAAAGAGGTACCTGAGTCAAAAATTTGACAATCATTCGAATCAATCTTACCTATATTTATTTGAAATCCAGTTTCATATTCGAAAGGATAACCTTTGGATGTCGCTATTACACACCCACTAACTTTATCTGAAGTATAAATTTTTTCATCACTAGTTAAGTTTCCCATTGCACATTTCTCTAAAAGAAATACAAAATTTTGATCCAGTAAGGGCATAATCGTCTGGCACTCTGGATCTCCAAATCTGCAATTATATTCTATAACTTTAGGCCCAGATTCCGTGATCATTAACCCAAAGTAAATTACGCCTCTATAGTCAATATTTCTTTTATTTAGTTCACTTATAGTAGGTTCAATTATCTCTTTGATAATTCTATTAAGGTAATCTTCTGTTAATAATGGGGCAGGAGAATAAGCCCCCATACCGCCTGTATTTGGACCTTTGTCTTTCTCCTTAAGTCGTTTGTGATCTTGGGCGGTTGGAAGTAATGTGTATCTTTTTCCATCGCATAAAGCAAAAACTGAAACTTCCGGCCCTTGAATTTTTTCTTCTAAAACAACTATATTCCCAGAATTGCCAAATCTACCATTTAAAATTGACTCTGCCGCTTCAAAGCATTCATCTTTTGAATTAGGAATAAAAACTCCTTTACCTGAAGCTAGACCATCAGCTTTTACTACCATCGGAATTGATGATGAATTGATGATTTTTTTGGCTTCTTCTAGAGAATCGACTTTCCAAAAGTTTGCAGTTGGAATGTTTGCGTCTTGCATAAATTCCTTTGCCCAAGATTTACTAAATTCTAGTTTTGCTCCATCTTTATTAGGACCAAATACTTTAAATTTCTTTTTGCGAAGAAAATCAGCTAATCCGTTTGCTAGAGGTATTTCTGGTCCGATTACAACTAAATCTATCTTAAAAAAATTAAGCTTTTCAACAAGTTCATTTTTATTATTTATGTCAATTTTTATTCTTTCACATTTATTTATTCTTTCTGAACCAGCGTTGCCAGGTGTTAAATAAACTTTTTTAACTAATTCATTTTTTTGAATGGCCCAAGCCAAAGAGTTTTCTCTTCCGCCATTTCCAATTATAAATATATTTTCTAATCTAATAAAGCTCTTAGAACTTGGTGAATGACTTTCCATATATTTGTTATTTTAAGGTTTTGAGGTTTCAATGAATAATTAGTTAAAATGAAATAAGATCATTTAAGTAGACCTCTAACAATTATGTTAATTACAAAAAGTAATTTAGTAATCATAATAAGGTTTTAAATTAATGTATAAAAAAAATAAATTGATTTATGAAGGCAAAGCAAAAAAAGTTTTTACTCATGATGATTTAGATAAGGTGAAAATTGAATTTAAGGATGATGCTACAGCTTTTAATGCCTTGAAAAAAGAAAAATTTGAAGGTAAAGGCAAACTTAATTGCTTAATAAGTGCAAGAATTTTTGAGATTCTTATTAAAAAGAATATTCCAACTCACTTTATTGAACTTGAAAATGAAAATACGATGATTGCAAAAAAAATAAAAGTAATTCCATTAGAAATCGTTCTAAGAAATACTGCTTATGGCTCTTTGTGTAAACAAACGACTATAAAACCTGGAACTTTACTATCAAAACCATTAATTGATATCTATCTTAAAAATGATGAACTTAATGATCCCCTTATCACAAAAGACAGAATTGAATTGATGAATATATTAAGCCCTCACGATTTAGAGTTAATAATAAATTTAACTTTCAAGATTAATGTAATCCTAAAAAGCTTTTTTAAAAGTATTCATCTTCAACTTGTGGATTTCAAGTTGGAATTTGGTTATGACTTTAGAAATAACATTCTTCTTGGAGATGAAATAAGCCCTGATAATTGTAGATTGTGGGATCTTAATCAAAAAAATGATACAATTGTAAGTCTTGATAAAGATAGATTTAGGAATGATTTAGGCGGCCTAATTGAAGCTTATAGTGAAATCTACCGCAGAATGAACGATCTTCTCCCATCTAATTAAATAAATAATGACTTATTTTTTTTGATAAAAAGTACTATGCAAAAACATTCTTTAAAATTTGGAAAGGTTTTCACAAATGTTGCCTGCTCTCCCTTGATTTTGATGTCAAATAATACAGAACTGGCTGCTAAGTTTTTGCCAAATAATCTTGATCAATCAATATCAACCTTAGAAATACAAAATATTAATAATGGTTTATTGCAAGAGATTGATATTAAACAAGGGAAAAATATTCTTTTTGCAGACAATAATAATGATAAAAGTGTTCTTATTTCAGAAATAATTATCGAAGGTTGGGAAAATCATCCTGAGGGCAGAAAACTTGAATTGGCTGCCTATGACTCTATGAGCATAAAACCTGGAAGTATTGTTGATAATCGAATTTTAAATCAAGACCTTAATGCAATTTATGCTAGTGGTTGGTTTTCAGGAGTCAAAATAAAGTCTCAAGAAGGGCCTCTTGGTGTGAGGCTGATTGTAAATGTAGTGCCTAATCCAATCTTGAAGAAAGTTAGTCTTAAACCAACCAACTCTGTAATCTCAAATGAATATGTAAATGATATTTTTAATAATTATTATGGTACAACTCTTAACTTAAATGAATTTCAAAATAAGATAGAAATAATAAAAAAACGTTATGAGGAAGAGGGTTATTCTTTAGCTAGAATTAATGGTCCCGATAGAATATCAGATAACGGAGTTATAACATTAAAAGTTTCAGAGGGAATTGTATCTGATGTAAAAATAAGATTCCCAGATTCTGATGGTGAATTTGTTATCGATGGAAAACCTAGAAAAGGGAAAACAAAAGATTGGGTCATAAAGAGAGAATTAAAAACGCAACCTGGTTCAATATTTAATAGAAAAATTTTGGAAGCTGATATCGGTAGACTCTATGCCACATCATTATTTGATGATATAAAGGTTTCTCTTGGTCCAGATAATTTAAATCCTGATCAAGTCATAATTTTTTTAGATGTAAGCGAGCAAAGAACAGGATCATTAACAGGTGGACTTGGATATAGTAATAGTTCAGGTATCTTTGCCTCAATTGGTTTGCAGGAAACAAATGCACTAGGAAGAGCATGGTCTACAAATTTAAATTTAAATTTTGGAGAATATTCAACTACCTATAATTTTTCATTATCTGATCCATGGATTAAAGGAGATAAACATAAAACTTCTTTTAGAACAAATGTTTTTTTAAGTAGAGATTATCCACAAGAATTTAAAAGTGAAAAAAATGGGAAATTATACTCAGTAGATGATCAAATACCATCAAGCTCTGATAGCTTTTCATCAATAGTTTTAGAAAAAACTGGTGGTGGATTTTCTTTCTCAAGGCCACTTAATGGTGGAGATCCATTTAAGGTCGCTAAATGGAGAGTTCTTGCAGGAATGAATTTTAAGAAAGTAAAGATGATTGACGGTGATGGGAACAAAAAACCTTATGGTGATAGAACGCCAACCACCACTAGAAATAATATAAGCGATATAATTTGCATTGGATTTACTCCAAATGATGGGTCCTGCCCTGAAGACAATACATTAGTGAGTGTTATCGCTAGTACTTCTAGAAATAATTTGAACAATTCTATTAACCCAACTTCAGGAAATAAATTTACCTTCGGTACAGAACAATTTGTTTCAATAGGGGAAAACTCCCCAACTTTTAATAGGATGCGAGCTTCATATTCATTTTTTATACCAACAAAATTAATAAATTTAACTAAAGCATGTAGGTCTGGCAATGCGAAGAGTGAAGAATGTCCTCAAGCTATTGGATTTCAATTTAAGGCAGGAACTATTATTGGGGAACTGCCTCCCTACGAAGCATTTTGTATGGGAGGAACATCATCTGTTAGAGGATGGGGATCTTGCGATTTGGCGGTAAGTAAAAGTTTTGTTGAAGGCACAGCAGAATATAGATTCCCTGTTTGGAGAATGATATCAGGAGCTCTATTCGTCGATGCAGCAAGTGATCTAGGCTCTCAAAAGCAAGTGCCTGGAAAACCTGGTGAATTATTGCAGAAATCAGGTTCTGGTTTTTCCCTTGGAGGAGGAGTTGGGGTTAAAACACCTATAGGTCCATTAAGATTAGATTTTGCTAGCAAGGACTTAAGTGGAGATTGGAGATACACACTTGGAGTTGGATGGAAGTTTTAAGTGTTTTCTTGGCCTGCTAATTACGATTCTTGCTATACCTTGGCTGGTGTTATTTCCAGAGAGGGTATAGGTCTTCATAGTGGAGAAAAAACAAGAGTCAAAATTTCCTCCTTTGAGAAAGAGGGATATTATGTCTCTTTTAGGGATAAACCTAACGAAATTTTTAAGTTAACTCAGGATTTAATTGGAAGTACTATGCTTTGTACGGCCGTTAAATTAGGGGGGAGAAATTTGTATACTATTGAACATTTATTATCTTCAATGGCAGGGTGTGGCTTGAGTTATATACATATTGAGGTTGATGGGAAAGAAATTCCTCTTTTAGATGGATCGGCAATTCAGTGGGTTAGAGATTTTGAAAAAGCAGGAATAAAAAAGGCACCTAGACCAGATAATTTCTTTCGAGAGATTAATAAATCAATAATTTTAAATAAAGAAAGCTCAGTTATAGCAGCAACTCCTTCTGAAAAAACAACAATTATATCTACTATAAATTTTGATTATAAAGCAATTGGAAATCAAACTTTTGTGATTGATTTAAATCCAAAGAATTTTGTTGAAATGATTGCTCCTGCCAGAACATTTGGTTTTAAAGATCAATTTCAAGAGTTAAGTGAACTTGGATTAATAAAAGGCGGAAGTTTAGAAAATGCCCTTGTTTGTGATGGTGATAAATGGGTTAATCCACCATTAAGATTTTATAATGAACCAATAAGACATAAAATTTTAGACCTTATTGGGGACTTGGCTTTGGTAGGGTTACCTAAGGCTCAAATTTTAGTTTATAAAGGGTCACATTCTTTAAATGCTTTATTGGCCTCGTCGCTAAAAAATTAACTTTATCTTTAATTGTTTTGGAAAATAAATTATTCAATGAAAATAATCAACTTTCTTCTGAGCAAATACTAGGTTTGTTACCTCATCGATATCCTTTTGCTCTTGTGGACAAAGTCATAGAGCATATCCCTGGGGAGAGAGCTGTTGCAGTAAAAAATGTAACTATAAATGAGCCTCAATTTCAGGGACACTTTCCTGAGAGACCATTAATGCCTGGTGTTCTGATTGTTGAATCAATGGCACAAGTTGGAGGAATAATCGTAACACAAATGCCCGAACTTCCTAAAGGGCTCTTCGTCTTCGCTGGAATCAATAATGTTAAATTTAGAAAACCAGTTGTGCCTGGAGATCAACTGATAATTTCTTGTGAGTTATTGTCTATTAAAAGGAAAAGATTTGGGATGGTTAAAGGAGAGGCACATGTTGATGGGAAGTTGGTTTGTGCTGGAGAATTAATGTTTTCATTAGTTGATTAGGAATATGGATTCTAAAAATACTGCATTTAACTCAAGCTCTAGAGGTGTGAATGTCCATCCAAATGCTTTTGTTGATCCAGGTGCCGAATTACATGATGACGTTATTATCTCTCAAGGAGCTATTGTCGGTCCTAACGTGACTATCGGGAAAGGAACCGAAATAGGCCCAAATGCTGTTATTTCAGGAAGAACTCAAATTGGTAAAAACAATAAAATTTTCCCAAATGTTTTTATAGGTCTTGATCCCCAGGACCTTAAATATAAAGGGGCCCCTACTGAAGTAATTATTGGAGATAATAATACTTTTAGAGAATGCGTAACTATTAATATAGCAACTGATGAAGGAGAAAAAACTATTATTGGCAGCAATAATTTGTTGATGGCTTACACTCATATCGGCCATAATTGTGAATTAGGTAATAGTATAGTTTTATCAAATAGTGTCCAAGTTGCTGGCCATGTAAAGATCGAAGATAAAGCTATTATTGGCGGATGTTTAGGAATTCATCAATTTGTACACATTGGATATTTAGCAATGATTGGAGGAATGACGAGAGTAGATAGAGATGTACCCCCTTTTTGTTTGGCCGAAGGTCATCCAGGAAGATTGAGAGGATTGAATAGGATTGGAATTAAGAGAAGTGGTTTAATGGAAAATAAAAATTTTGACTTAAAATTATTGCAAAGTACTTGGAATCTGCTTTTTAAATCTAATGATGCGATTTCACATTCATTAGAAAAAGTAATGACAGGAGAATTAGACCTTTCATCTTCAAAATTATGTAGTTTTTTAAAAGAGTCAATATCTAAACAAAGACGAGGACCAATGCCTGTAGTGAATTTATGAACAAAAAGATATTTATTAGTACTGGAGAAGTCTCTGGAGATTTGCATGGAAGTTTGTTATCAAAAGCATTATTAGATGAAGCTAAAAAAAAATCTCTAGATCTAGAAATTTGTGGATTAGGTGGGGAAAGGATGAAGAAAGAAGGTGTAAAAATTCTCCAAGATACCACATCAATTAGTGCAATAGGAATTTGGGAGGCTTTACCACTTATTCTTCCAACAATAAGAATTCAAAAAAGGTTCTATAAATTACTAAAAAAATATCCTCCTGATTGCTTGATTTTGATTGACTATATGGGTCCAAATATAAAAATTGGAACTAAATTAAAAAGATCGAAGACTAATATTCCAATTTTTTACTATATTGCACCTCAGGAGTGGGCCTGGAGAGTTGGTAACAATACTACAACAAATCTAATAAAATTTTCTGATAAAATTTTCGCGATTTTCAAGAAAGAAGCAGCATTTTATAAAAAAAGAGGTGGAAATGTTTTGTGGGTTGGACATCCAATGATTGATTTGACAATAAAACTTCCACTCAAGAAAGATGCAAGAAATATTCTGAACCTTCGTCCTGATCAAAACATACTACTTTTGATGCCCGCATCAAGACCTCAAGAATTACGTTATATATTACCTACTTTTATGAGAGCCGCTAAAAAATTACAACAAAAATATCCAAGTTTGGTTGTCTATATTCCATCCTGCCGGAGGGCTTTTGACGAAATATTCCAAAAAGCTTTTAGAAAATATCAAGTTCAAGGCCTTGTGATTTCTCAAAAAGATAGCGCAAAATTAAAGCCTTATATTTATTCGCTTACTAAAATTGCTTTTTGTAAATCTGGGACGGTCAATATGGAATTAGCTTTATATGGAATTCCGCAGATTGTTGGTTATAGAGTAAGTAGGGTAACTGCCTTTATTGCTAAAAAAATACTCAATTTCAAAGTAAGATTTATATCCCCTGTAAATTTGTTAGTTAATAAATTAATAATTCCTGAGTTTGTACAGAAAGAGTTTGACGAAAATAAAATCTTCTTTAAATCTTGCAGAATTCTTGAGGGAAGGTCAGAAAAAATAAAAATAAAAAAAGGTTATACTTTTTTAAAAAAAGAATTAGGTGAAGAGGGCGTAGTCCAAAGAACTGCAAAAGAGATTATTAATTCTATTATTTGAACTTTATAATAAAAAAATGAAATATTTATTATCTCTAATAATAGCTTTTTCAATATTTATTAACCCTGTAAATGCTTTTGCAGAGGAATTGATTCTTGCAGGAGGTTGTTTTTGGTGTTTGGAACATGATTTAGAATCATTAAATGGGATTAATTTTGTACAAAGTGGCTATTCAGGTGGAGATTTGCTAAATCCCACCTATGAAAATCATGAAGGACATCAGGAAGTGGTTTTGGTGGACTATGATTCCAATTTGGTAACTTTACCTGAGATACTGAGGCTTTATTTCAGAAATATTGATCCTTTGGACGCTGAGGGTCAATTTTGTGATCGTGGAGATTCTTATAGGCCAGTGATCTTTTTTAAAGATCAAAGTGAGGAAAGAGATGCAAAAAATGCAATTGTTTCGGCATCTAATGAACTGCAAGTGCCATTAAAAAAAATATCTGTAGAACTAAAATCAAAAGGCCAATTTTGGTTGGCTGAAGAATATCATCAGGATTTTGCTGAGAGAAATGAATTAAAATATAAGTTCTACAGATTCTCATGTGGGAGAGATCAGAGGTTGGATAAATTATGGGGGGATAACGCTAGATCAACAAATCTTTGGACTGAATGATTCTTAAAAATAGTTATTTATTTTTTATCCATTGAACAAGAGTTTTCACTCCAAAACCGGTTGCACCTGATGGATTAATCCCCTTATTCTTATCAGTCCAGCAAGTACCAGCAATATCAATATGAGCCCATTTAATCTCTTTATCAAAGAATTCCTCTAAAAACAAAGCAGCAGTTATTGACCCACCTGCTCTAGGACCTGTATTTTTCATATCAGCTATATGAGAATTTAACCCTTCTTTGTAAGATTTTTGCAAAGGCATTTGCCATAATTCTTCTCCTGCCTGGGATGATGCAGCTTTTAAATCATTTGCTAGATCATCATTATTGCTCCAGAATCCAGCAACATCATTACCTAATGCAACAACAATAGCTCCTGTTAAAGTAGCGAGATCTATTATTGAATCCGGTTTTAAATTGGATGCGTAAGTTAAAGCATCAGCTAGTGTAAGTCTACCCTCTGCATCAGTATTATTTATTTCAATTGTCTTACCATTAGATGCCTTAACTACATCTCCAGGATGTACTGCAGATCCATTTATCATGTTTTCGCAAGCTGCCACAATAAAATGTATTTCTAGTCCCTTTGGTTTTATTGCCCCAAGTGCTTTTGCTGCGCCTAAAACTGCAGCGCTTCCGCCCATATCATATTTCATCATTTCAATTTGAGAGGCTCCTACTTTCAGGTTATATCCTCCAGAATCAAAGGTTAAACCCTTCCCAACAAGCGCAATTTTTTCTTTTATAGGACCCTCAGAATTCAGAGTAAGATGTATAAATTTAGGATCCAGATCGGAACCTTTTGCTACAGCTAGATATGCACCCATTCCTAAATCTTCACATTCTTCCGCCTCTAAAATTTTTACATCCAAACCATGATCTTTAGCTATTTGAGATGCTTGTATAGACATTTCCTGGGGCGTAAGGCTATTTGGAGGGGCTGCTACAAGTCTTCTGGCTAGTTCTACCCCTTCACATATTTTTTCGGTCTCTTCAAAATTAACATTCTCAAAATTTTTTAAATTCAAAAACTCTATTTCTTTAAGAACTTTCTCTTCATCTTTTTTCTTGTTGAATCTATTGTCCTTATAAGCCGCTAATCTGGCTGACTCTGCTAATTGATTTATTTCTATTTTTGAATTTATTAATTGCCAAGGTAGCAAGATGCTGATTTTTTCATTTTTTTCAACAGTTTTTCTAATTACATTTCCTATGGAGTTTTCAATAACTCTTTTATTTATATATTTCGATTTGCCTAGACCAACAATGATTAAAGTTTCTAATTTTTGATCTAAAAATTCAAAGTTTAAAGTTTTTCCTTTCTCTCCTTTGAATTTTTTTTGGGTAACTTTTTTTAGTAATAATTTTGGGTCAACAACAAATTTTATGTTTTCAAGTTGGCTTGCAATTTCTTCCTCTAAAACTCCAAAAATTAATGAAGTACCTTGCCAGTTATCTAGATTTTTTTGGAATGTGGAAAATTGCATTTGTAAATGGATTTAATTAACTTTTAGTTGTTTGTGAACGTAGTTGCCCACCTATCACGGGTTTCTTTATTAAAAGGTGGTAACCATAAATATATCAGTTGCTGTTCTAATTTACGTCTTAATTTTACTTCTTTAGGTACATCTAAGAAGAAACGAATATCTTGGTGACTTGAGAGGTTATTGTGGGCTAGGGCTTCTTTATAATTCATGAGGTAATTTTTACAGTCATGTTCTCCCTTCCATCTTTTATTTGCTAAGTTTGTTTCTCCTATATAGAGGATTATTTTAGAACTCTCCATCGAGTCAATTACAAAATACATCGCTGGACCATTGTGTACATATTGATTGGTTCTCCAAAAGTTCAATGATAATGGCTGCAGGGAAAACGGATCAATTTTTATTTGATTGGAAATTGTATTTATAGGAAGACTTATTTGTTGCAAAGTTTTGTTGTGAGCATCTTTTGAAATTTTAAATTGGTGATTATGGATTCTATTTCTCCATTCAGTTAGGATTTCACCTTTGATTTTAAGATTGTTTGAGTGTTGAAGATTAATTGACGTGTTTACATTTGAACCAAATAATTCAAATTGTCTATTTTGATTTGAAAGATTATTTACGTTGAATTTTTCCAATATTTATGAATCATGTCTACTAAATTTAATTCTGAAAAAATATAAATCAAAGAATTATTTATAAACTAAAATTTATTAATGTTCTAATCAATTTAAAAGATTCTTGTTATCTTGTAATTGAGCCTTAATCTTGAAAAGTAAAAAAAATAGACATGGGATTCTTTGAGTCAGACATTGTTCAAGAAGAAGCAAAAAAGCTTTTTACAGATTACCAAGAACTTATGAAACTTGGCTCTGATTATGGAAAATTTGATAGAGAAGGGAAAAAAATGTTTATAAAAAAAATGGAATCTCTTATGGATCGTTATAAGGTTTTTATGAAGAGATTTGAATTGTCTGAAGATTTTCAAGCAAAAATGACAGTAGAACAATTAAAAACACAGTTAAGTCAATTTGGGATTACTCCTGATCAAATGTTCGATCAAATGAATAAAACCTTAATAAGAATGAAGGATGAACTTGATAAAACTTCTTAAAGTTAAAGGTTAAAGCTTCATGACAGATAATTTAAAATTGCCATCATGGCTGTCAAGAGGAATAGAAGAATATTTTCCAATTAAGGGAACAGAGCAGACCTTTTCGGAGATAATTGATCATGCGAAAAAAAATAATAAAAAATTAAGGATTAAACTCGGGATCGATCCCACTGGAACCGATATTCATCTTGGGCACAGCATATTGTTTAAAAAACTTAGGGCATTCCAAGATAATGGACATATTGCAGTTTTAATTATTGGGGATTTTACTGCTCAAATTGGAGATCCAACCGGAAAAAACAAAACAAGAGTTCAGTTATCGGAAAAACAAGTTAAGGATAATGCAAAAACATACTTAACCCAACTAGGGATGGGAAAGCCAGCCAATGAATCTATTTTAGATTTTGATTCAAAGGATAGAATAGAAATTAGATATAACAGTGAATGGTTAAAAGGCTTAAATCTTAATTCGATAATTGAATTAATGGGCAGTGCAACAGTTAGTCAAATGCTAGCTAAGGAGGAATTTAATAAAAGGTACACTTCTCAAGTCCCAATTGCTTTGCATGAATTCTTATATCCACTATTACAAGGTTACGATTCGGTAGTTGTTCAATCAGATATTGAGCTTGGAGGCACAGATCAGAAATTTAATATTGCAATAGGAAGAGACCTTCAAAGGCATTTTAAACAAGAACCCCAATTTGGTGTTCTGCTGCCAATTTTGACAGGTTTAGATGGAATTAAAAAGATGAGTAAATCTGAATTTAACACCGTCGGTTTAACTGAAGATCCTCTTTCAATGTATTCAAAATTAGAAAAAGTACCTGATAAAATAATACCCACTTATTTTGAATTACTTACTGAATTAGATTTAAGCTTTCTGGAAAACACAAATCCTCGTGAATTACAGAGAAGAATGGCTTTAGAAGTTACTACTTTATTCCATGGGCCCGAAGAAGCATTAAAGGCACAATCAAACTGCGAAAAATTATTCCTTGGACACAAAGAAAAAGTTGGAGAAATTCCAGAGATTTCTTTAAAAGAAGTAGTTTTTCCAGTAAAGTTTTTCTACTTATTAAGTGCTCTAAAACTTTTCAAATCTAGCAGCGAATCAAAAAGATCTATTAAAGGTGGGGGTGTAAAAATTGATAGTCAAAAAGTAATAAATCCAGATTTAGTTTTTAATTCAAAAAATGATTTGGAAGGAAAAATTTTGCAAATTGGAAAAAAATTAATTAAGAGGTTTGAAAACTAAAATTGATGAATAATAGATTTAATTCAGAGGATAAAATAATATTGGCAATTGATGGATTAGATGTAAGTCAAGCAAAATTACTTTTGGAAAAATGTCCTAATATTAAGTGGGTGAAAGTTGGTTTAGAACTTTTTGTTAGGGAAGGTCCAAGGGTTATTGAAATCTTAAAAGGTTTAAATAAAAAAATTTTTTTAGACTTAAAATTTCATGATATTCCAAATACCATGCGCGCAGCATGTTTCCAAGTTTCAAAATTAGGGGTTGATATAATTTCTATTCATGCTTCAGCAGGTTTAAAAGCTCTTAAGGATTCGAAAAAAGCATCTTTAGAAGGAGCCACCTCAGTCAGTTTAAAACCTCCATTGGTTGTAGGAATAACTGTTTTAACAAGCTTTTCTCTTAAAGATTTTCAAACTGATCTTGATAGAAATAATTCAATTGAAGACAATGTATTGAGACTTGCAAAGTTGTCTTTTGATGCAGGATTAGATGGATGTGTTTGTTCCCCTTGGGAGGCAAAAATGTTGAGATCTATTTATGAGGATAATTTTGAACTTATTACTCCAGGTATCAGATTAAATATTGACAATAAAGATGATCAAAATAGAATTATGACTCCCAATGAAGCTATAGATAATGGCGCTTCTAAGTTAGTCATTGGCAGATCAATTTCAAAAGCTATAGATCCTAATAAAGCTCTAATAGAAATATTTAAATCTATTGATTCTGATTAATTTTGGATTCTTCTCCCTTAAGCAATCTTGTTATGTTTGTTCTATGTTTCCAGATTACCAATAATGCCACAATTAAACTTATAAAAAAGTATGAGTGCATAAATTTACCTAGGTAAAAAAACATAAAAATTGGAAGTAAGATTGCAGCTGAAATACTGGACAAAGAAACAAATTTAGTTTTTGTTAGGACTATTAAAAAAATGCCAAGAGATGCAAGTCCAACTTTCCAAGAAAGAGCTAAAAACATACCCAACCCAGTAGCAACAGCTTTCCCTCCTTTACCTTTAAGCCATATTGGCCAAATATGTCCTGAGATAGCGGATATCCCTGCTATTACCTCTATTAATCCTTGATCTGTATAATATTGAGCAATTTTTACTGCAATAAGGCCTTTCCCAACGTCAATGATAAACACAAAAAGTGCTGGCCATTTCCCGACATTTCTTAAGACATTTGTGGCACCTGTAGATCCAGAACCCATAGTTCTTAGATCTACATTTTTGAGATATTTTCCAATTAAAAAACCTGTTGGAAGTGATCCTAAAAGATAACTTGTAAAAATTATTAAGATATTCATAAACCTTAGTTTAGTTCAAGATCATCGTAGATTTCATTATCTGAACCAGCAAATGCAACCCATAATGGGAATTGAAGTATTGGAATTTCAACAGAAGTTTCTGCACCATCAATGATAATAAATGGCAATTCTTCATTGGCTTCTAATCTATCAGCTCTTTCGATGACACCTTCAGGCCTTTCAAACAGAACAATCCCACTATTAGGTCCAAAGTCATCCCTCGTTAGACCAAGTGAATCTTGAAGAATTCTTCTCCATTCACCTAATCGTTCAGGCTGCGAAGCTAAAATAAGAGTCTGAAATTGATCTCCATATAATTCGCCAAGAATAGATATTAAGCCAGCTGATAACAAGGCATTTTTTTGTCGAGATCCTCTACTTTCAAGAGAACCTCTTCCGCCCATATTAAAGAACCAATCATCCATAATTTCTATATCTGAGGAATCAAGACTCCGTCTTAATTTCCAAGGTTCTGCATAAAAGTCGGGTTGTTCTGTGAAACTTGAAAAGCAACTTTTTATAATCTCTTCATCTGGTTTAAATGTCTCGGAAAGAGCAGGAACATTAACTACATTATTTGTGCTATTGTCTTGCTTTTTCTCATCAAGAGGAGAAGGCTTTACGATTATTGGTTGAGAAACTAATTCAAGTTTCTCTACGTTTTGTGAAAGATTCTGTAAAGCTCCAGTTAAGTACTCTTGAAAGCCTTTAACTCTTTTAGCAATATTATCTGACTGTCCTTTGAAATTAGACTCAATATCTTTTTCTATTTCATTTTTTTTTGTTTCTAACTCTTTTATTTCTTTAACTAAAGAATCTTTTTTTGAAAAGAGATCTCTAAAAATTTCATTAGAAATCTCATCAAAAGATTTAGTTGATTTATCGTTTTTCGGTGCAATTTTTTTATTTTGAGTTGTATTTTTATTACTAATTTGTTTTGTTTTATCATTTGAAATTGACTTATCTATTTTTAATTCCTTTTCAGGATTATTGTCGGAAATTTCTGTATTGGTCATTTAAATAATTTTGATGATTAGGCAAAGTCTGAATTTTAAGAATTTTTAATTTCCAGGGAGTCAACTTTTTTTATGAGCTCATCTTTTAATTGCTTTGGATTAAATAAAATTGGTAATAAATGAGGACTAGATTTTTCTCTAAAATAAAAAATACCTGGAATTATAGGGAAAAAGAATTTCCATGATATCCAGTTCTTGAATGGAAAAGTTCTAATCTCTTTCCCTAATTGTAAAACGATAAAATCATCATTTGTTATTTTTATTCTTAAGGTAAATGACTGAAGTAATAAAAAAAAGCTAAAAGAAGCAAAAACTATTGTTGGCAAAGAACCAATATTCAAAAACAAAAGCATAAAACTTAAAACTATTAAAATGATTGGCAACTGAAATGAAGGAGATATTATTACTGGTTCCTCTTTTTTTGATTTAGTGTTAAACATAGAATCATCCAAATAAAATTTGTGTTAGTAATACATCCATTAAAGATACAGTAACTAGAGTCATTACAACTGCGCCTGTTGTACTTGTTCCAACTTCTTTTGGACCGCCTTTAGTAGTGAGCCCATATCCACAAGCAATGATTGAAATAAGTAATCCGAACACTACAGATTTTATTAACATTGAAGTTAAGTCTCCGCTAGTTAAACTCACATTACCTGATCTTACAGATGTCCAAAAAACTATTGGAGGAACTTTATAAAAAATTGTGCTCCAAATTTGTCCGCTCCATAAAGCTACAGATAAAAACAAAAGACACTGTATTGGTGACATTATTACCATCGATAGTAACCTTGGGACTACCAAATATTGGACTGGTTCGGTCCTTAACATGGTTATTGCCTCAATTTGTTCTGTTACTTTCATAGTGCCCAGTTGAGCAGCATATGCAGTGGCAACCTTTCCAGTCATTAAAGTAGCAGTTAGAAGAGGAGCCATTTCTCTCGCCATGCCTACTGCAAGTAAACCTCCAATTTCACTTGAAACCCCCATGCTTGTAAGTTGTGATGCAACTTGAATATTAAAAACTGTACCTGCGGCAATTCCTGTAATTAATACAATTAACAAACTTCCAGGCCCTGACTCCATAAGTTGGTCAAATAGATCATTTTTGGAAATTTTACCCTTAAAGATAAAATTAATTGCTTGCCCGCCAATAATTAAACTGCTTAGAAGTCTTTTGAAAAAATTAAGGTAATACATATCTTTATATTAGTTTGTAATTAATTTCCGATCCCATTTTCTCATAATTAAAAGACCAATTATTACCAGTATTGAGGGTATAAAACCAATACATAATCTAATAGTTAATTGTGCTGAGTAGCATTGTTCAATAATATTAAGACCATCTTTTTCAACAAAGCATGATTGATAGCCTGATAAATACAATAAAAATCCTAATAATTGAACACTAAACGCGATACCAATCTTCTGAATAAGTACCATCCAAGCAGTATATAATCCTGCTGGTTTCTCTGGGTCTTCGTCTATTGCATCAGGAAGTAGTGACCAAGGGATAAGAAAAGCGGTTGAAGCTCCAATGCCAATAAGACAGATTATAAAAATTAAAAGAATGAACAGAAATATGTTACTGGCATTTAGGAATAAACTATCTCCAGCTCCCGAAAATTTTGATAATGAAGGTAAAAATAAAGCTGCTGTACATGAAATAATCCACATAATCGCTCCATAGTTTAACGCTGAAATCCTGTTCAATTTATTTGATACTCTGGTCCATATTTGTAAACCCACTAAAGCGCTAATTTGGAAAGGTATCGGGATCCACTTCGCAATATATGTTGGTACGTTCAGAACATCCTCGACATAGATTAACGCTACTGTTTGCATTAATTGTAAGGCGCACCAGAGAAGAATATAGAGCGTAATAACTTTTAGAAATTTTTTATTTCTGAAGATTCTTTTGAATTGAAGTGTTATGGCTTCAACTTTTCCTGAAGGCCTTCTTGCTTTTTTTGCGAATGGAGCTAAACCCCAACAAGAAATTAATGTTGCAGCAACTGCAATACATCCGCTTATTTTACCCATTAAAAAATATTCATTATTTGCTGATCCTTCTGAACCTAATACAACTCCAGCAATTATTAAACCAGTTAGTCCTGCGATTATTGAGCCAGTAAATCTAGATGCGTTTAGTCTTGTTCTTATTGCTGTTTTTTCAGAAATTTCAGTAGAAAGAGCTGCGAAAGGAAGATTAATACTTGTATAAGCAGTCATTACGATTATAGAAATTATGGCATAGTAAATAGTCTTGGTTAGCACTGAACCAGTGGGTGTCCACCATATCGCAGCTAAAGAGAAACCAAGGGGAACAGATGCTGCTACCATCCAAGGGATTCTAGGCCCCCATCTTGATTTAGTACGATCACTTAACCATCCAATTAACGGATCATTTACTGCATCCCATATCTTTATTAACATTAATAATGATCCTGCAATTATTACTGGTAAACCAGCAGAAATAAAAAATTTGAAAAGAAAAAAACCAAATTGTGTCGCGACTAAACCTGTGCCTGCATCTCCTAGCCCATAAGAGAACATTAATCTTGTTGTTGATCTAGAAATATTTTTTTTCGAGTGTGAATTTTCCAATCTTTTTACTTTGTTTATTGTTTGATAATGTATTATTGCAATGGTAATTCAATTACTTAATGCGGGCGTGGTTTAGTGGTAAAACCTCAGCCTTCCAAGCTGAAGATGCGGGTTCGATTCCCGCCGCCCGCTTTTAGAATAAATTATTTTTTGCCCCAAATACTTCTTCTGAAATGATTAGTAAAGAGCTTCTACTCTTTATTGAAACAGATTTTTCATTAATAGTTAAGGGTTCAAAAATCTCAGACATGCTAGTGTCGATAACTTTTAACCAATTATATTTACATTTCGGCAAGGGGAAATCGATACTTTTTGAATATGCATTTAAACCTATCCAAACCAGCGGACTAGTATTGTCTTTGTTAATGCTAAACGCAACTGTGTGAGACCAACTACTCCAATCGGGGCTATCTAGCTTTGTTCCATGCCAATGATATGTTGGAATATTTTCATTAGTTTGATTATTAGAGAAGAATGATGGATTAAAAATTTTTATTAGTTTTTTTCGGATTTTTATAACGTATTTAAAATAATCTAATAATTCCAAATCTTGTTGACCATGTTCCCAATTCATCCAGCCCAATAAATTATTTTGGCACCAAGAATTGTTGTTCCCGCCTTGTGATCTACCTATTTCATCACCCATAAGTATCATTGGAACACCTTTAGAGATAAGTAAACTAAGAACAAGATTTTTTTGTTGTCTTTTTCTTAAATCATTGATTAATAAGTTCGGAGTTGGTCCCTCAGTACCATGATTCCAAGAATTGTTATGGTTATCTCCATCTCTATTTTGTTCTCTATTGGCAAAATTATGTTTTCTATTGAAAGTTACTAAGTCTTTTAAAGTGAATCCATCATGTGAAGTAATAAAATTTATCGACTTTGGAAAAATATTATCTTCTTTATAAATAGATGGAGAACCTTTTATTTTATCGCTCATATTCCAAGCTGTATCTTTATCCCCCTTCCAAAATCTCCTCAAGTCATCTCTAAAATGACCATTCCAAGTGAAAGTATTCTTAGATGGAAAATCACCTAATTTATATAAACCGCCACAATCCCATGGCTCACTTATGAACTTGATATCGATAAGTTCTGGTTCACATTCTATATCTTCAAAAATTGGAGGATTATCAAGCGGTGAAAGATTTTCTCCTCTTGATAGGGCAATTCCTAAATCAAATCTAAAACCATCAACTCCTAATTCACTCGCCCAACATTTTAAAGATTCAATTATTAGTTTTCTAACTAATCCTCTGTTTGCTGCAATAGTATTACCACATCCGGAGACGTCCTGATAATTTTTATCTTTTCCAATAAAGTAATAAAGATTTTCATCTATACCTTTCCAAGATATTGCTGGCCCTTTTGAATCACCTTCGCAAGTGTGATTGTATACAACATCTAAGATGACTTCAATGTCTGCTTTATGACATTCCTCTACAAATCTTCTAAATTCCTCTCTATTCTTTTCAGGGGATTCATTCGAAAGATATTCAAAATGCGGAGTAAACCAATTAATTGGACTATATCCCCAAAAATTTTTTAGACCATTTGGGGCATCAGTAGGATCAAAACAAAAAATTGGAAGTAATTCAATTGTTGTAATACCCAGTTCTTTGAGATAAGGAATTTTTTTTAAAAATTTCTTAAAACAACTTTCATCTTTATCAGTTGATTCAGTAAAAGCTTTGATATGGAGTTCATAAATAATTGTTTCTTCCCAAGAATGTTTCGGTCTTGGATAATCCTTAAAATTAAATAATTTTCTATCGCAAACAACACTTTTAAGACAAGAATTAGTATTTTCTTGATTTTTTAAAGCATTTTCTCTTTTATAACTTCTCCATCCGGTAATACCCCTTGAACATGGATCGAGTAATACTTTTTTTTCATAGTTATTATTAATCTCATTATTTTTTTGTTTCACTCTAAAAGCATAAATACAACCTTCATCTAGATTTTTTATTTCTGCATGCCAGTATGGACCTGTATTATGAGTCTGATCTAATTTGAATGTGCTTTTTGGGGAAATAGAGTCCTCTTTCTCAAACAATAAGATTTCTACATATTCTGCATTTGTAGCTACTAAGGAAAAATTAATACCTTGTGAAGTTAGAGAACTCCCTAAAGGAAATGGTTTACCTTTATTGAGATGAATCACTTTTTCTTTATCATTGATTAGTTAAATATTGAGATAATTTATTTAAATTACTGATATTTGAATAATAGATGCAAAATTTAAAAAAAAAATCAAATTTAAGGCTTCACTAATCAACTTTATTAGATTTTGGAGAGTATCAATTTTCTAATTAATTACAATTTGTTTATCCATCTGCTCAGTGCATAAAACGATTTATAGAGAAAGTTTAATAATGAGAAAATT
>CACNMX010000008.1 GCA_902621675.1 uncultured Prochlorococcus sp.
TGCATAACGAAAGAATCTTTGCCTTATTATTTTTGAAACGAATATCTAAAGTTCCGAAGGATTCGTTTACTTGAACATTATCATTAAAAATAGGTTCAAGATCCGATCAATCGGCTTTAATGTCAATTATTTTCGAGGTGCTAGATGACCATCAGCCCACCAGAAAGTGGAGAAAAAAACAAAAAAGTTTTGGAGGATCCTGTTAAGGCCGATCCAAGACCTATTGATTTTGCCAAATTAGATAAGCCAGGTTTCTGGTCAAGTAAATTATCTAAAGGTCCAAAAACTACAACTTGGATCTGGAATTTGCATGCTGATGCACATGATTTCGATGTGCATACAGGCGATGCTGAAGAAGCGACAAGAAAAATCTTTTCAGCTCATTTTGGACATCTTGCAGTCATCTTTATATGGATGAGTGCTGCATTTTTCCATGGAGCAAGATTTTCTAATTACTCAGGTTGGTTAGCTGACCCAACTCATGTCAAACCTGGAGCTCAGCAAGTATGGGCAATCGTTGGTCAAGAAATGCTTAATGCTGATCTTGGTGCTAACTACAACGGTATTCAAATTAGTTCAGGAATATTCCACATGTGGCGAGCTTGGGGTATTACTA
Organism: uncultured Prochlorococcus sp.; assembly: GCA_902621675.1. Taxonomy (GTDB): domain Bacteria; phylum Cyanobacteriota; class Cyanobacteriia; order PCC-6307; family Cyanobiaceae; genus Prochlorococcus_A. The sequence goes on from CACNMX010000008.1 coordinate 617, forward strand.
ATGAAAGTGAACTGATGGCTTTAGCAATAGGTGCTGTAGTAATGGCTGCACTTATGCTCCACGCTGGAATTTTTCATTATCACAAAGCAGCTCCAAAAATGGAGTGGTTCCAAGATATTGAATCTATGCTTAACCATCATATAGCTGGTTTAGTAGGACTAGGATCTTTAGCATGGGCTGGCCATTGTATTCATATTGGAGCTCCCACAGCAGCTCTCTTAGATGCAATTGATGCAGGCTCTCCTTTGGTTATTAATGGCAAAGAAATAGCAACTATTGCAGATATGCCTATGCCTCATCAACTCTGCGATCCACAAATTATTGGTCAGATATTTCCTGGATTAGCAAGTGGTACAGGCAATTTCTTTAGTTTAAATTGGTTGGCTTTCTCAGACTTCCTTACTTTCAAAGGTGGACTTAACCCCGTTACAGGAAGCTTATGGATGACTGACGTTTCACATCATCATTTAGCTTTTGGTGTAATAGCAATAATCGGTGGTCATATGTACAGAACCAATTACGGTATTGGTCATAGTATGAAAGAAATATTAGATTCACAACAAGGAGACCCAATATTATTTCCTGCTCCTAAAGGTCATCAAGGTCTTTTTGAGTTTATGGCAGAGAGTAGACATGCTCAGCTAGCAGTAAACCTAGCGATGCTTGGATCAATAAGTATACTTGTATCCCATCATATGTATGCGATGCCTCCATATCCTTATATAGCTACTGACTATATGACAGTTCTTGGATTATTTACCCATCACATGTGGATAGGTGGATTGTTCATAGTAGGAGCAGGTGCTCATGCTGGAATTGCAATGGTTAGAGATTATGATCCAGCAAAACATATTGATAACGTATTAGACAGAATCCTTAAGGCAAGAGATGCATTAATTAGTCACTTGAACTGGGTATGTATGTGGTTAGGATTCCATAGTTTTGGACTCTATATTCACAACGATACTATGAGAGCTTTAGGTAGACCTCAAGATATGTTTAGTGATTCTGCAATTCAACTTCAGCCAATCTTTGCTCAATGGGTACAAAGTATTCAAGCATCTGCTGTTGGTACTTCTCTTTTAGCAGGAACCTCAGAAGCTTTACCTCACAAAGCTCTAAGTGAAGTTTTTAATGGAAGTTTAGTAGAAGTTGGTGGAAAGGTTGCTATAGCTCCAATTCCATTAGGAACAGCTGATTTAATGATTCATCATATTCATGCTTTCCAAATCCATGTAACTGTTTTGATACTTCTCAAAGGAGTACTTTATGCAAGAAGTTCAAGGTTGATTCCTGATAAGGCTTCTTTAGGATTTAGATTCCCTTGTGATGGTCCTGGAAGAGGTGGTACATGTCAAGTTTCTTCATGGGATCACGTTTTCTTGGCTCTCTTCTGGATGTATAACTGTTTATCAATAGTTATTTTCCACTTTTCTTGGAAAATGCAGAGTGATGTTTGGGGACTCACCGGTGGTAATTTCGCACAAAGTTCAATTACTATCAATGGTTGGCTAAGAGATTTCCTCTGGGCTCAAGCTTCTCAAGTACTAACAAGCTATGGTCAATCAATAAGCATGTACGGTTTGATGTTCTTAGGAGCTCACTTTATCTGGGCGTTCAGTTTAATGTTCCTCTTCAGCGGAAGAGGATATTGGCAAGAATTGTTCGAATCAATTGTCTGGGCACATAATAAATTAAAGGTTGCACCAACTATTCAACCTAGAGCTCTATCTATTACACAGGGACGTGCTGTAGGTGTTACACACTTCCTTGTAGGTGGTATTGCTACCACATGGGCCTTCTTCCATGCTCGCCTTTTTGGGCTGGGCTAATAACCTGAACTTCACCTTCTTTATTCAATGGCAACAAAATTTCCATCATTTAACCAGGGTCTAGCTCAGGACCCCACAACCCGACGAATATGGTACGGAATAGCTACCGCTCATGACTTTGAAAGTCATGATGGTATGACCGAAGAAAAACTTTATCAGAAGCTTTTCTCTACACATTTCGGACATCTAGCAATAATCGCTCTCTGGGTAGCTGGTAACTTATTTCATATTGCTTGGCAGGGTAATTTTGAGCAATTTGTACTTGATCCAACTCATGTACGTCCTATCGCTCATGCTATTTGGGACCCTCATTTTGGATCTGGTATCACAGAAGCGATGACACAAGCTGGCGCAAACGGTCCAGTAAACATTGCTTATTCAGGTCTCTACCATTGGTGGTACACAATTGGAATGAGAACCAATGAGCAACTCTTCCAAGCATCAATATTTATGAGTATTCTTGCTTGTTGGACTTTATTTGCAGGTTGGTTACACTTACAACCAAAGTTCAGACCTTCTCTGGCCTGGTTTAAAAATGCAGAGTCAAGATTAAATCATCACTTAGCCGTTTTATTTGGTTTTAGTAGTATCGCTTGGACAGGTCATTTAGTTCATGTTGCAATACCTGAATCGAGAGGACAGCATGTAGGCTGGGATAACTGGTTAACAGTACTTCCACACCCAGCAGGTTTAGCTCCTTTCTTTACTTTAAATTGGGGAGCATATGCACAAAATCCTGATTCTTTAGATCAAGTATTTGGAACAGCTGAAGGTGCTGGAACAGCAATTTTTACTTTCTTAGGAGGTCTTCATCCTCAAAGTGAAGCATTATGGCTGACTGATATTGCTCATCACCATATTGCAATAGGAACAGTTTTTGTAATTGCTGGCCACATGTATAGAAATACTTTTGGCATAGGTCATAGCCTTAAAGAAATCACAGAAGCTCATAACACTAGACATCCAAACGATCCTCATAAAGGTAGTTTCGGAATTAATCATGATGGTATATATGAAACTGTAAATAACTCATTACATTTCCAACTTGGACTAGCATTAGCATCGCTTGGAGTAGCAACTTCTCTTGTTGCCCAACATATGGGAGCACTTCCTTCTTATGCTTTTATCGCTAGGGACTATACTACACAATCTGCTTTATATAGTCATCATCAGTACATAGCAATGTTCTTGATGGTTGGTGCTTTTGCACATGGAGCTATTTTCTTTGTGAGAGATTATGACCCAGAATTAAACAAAGATAATGTACTAGCGAGAGTTCTTGGAACAAAGGAAGCTTTAATAAGTCACCTTAGTTGGGTAACAATGTTGCTTGGATTCCATACTCTTGGAATTTATGTCCATAACGATGTTGTTGTAGCTTTTGGTAATCCTGAAAAGCAAATTCTAATTGAGCCAGTATTTGCTCAATTTGTTCAAGCAGCTCAGGGTAAGATGATGTATGGCTTCAATGCTCTACTATCTGATCCTACAAGTTCAGCAAGTCTTGCTGCTAATTCATTACCAGGTAATCATTACTGGATGGACCTTATCAATAGACAAGATGCATTAAGTGCATTCTTACCTATAGGTCCTGCAGATTTCTTAGTTCATCATGCTATTGCTTTAGGTCTTCATACAACTGCTTTAATCCTTATCAAAGGCGCTCTTGATGCAAGAGGAACCAAATTAATTCCTGACAAGAAAGATTTAGGTTATGCATTCCCTTGTGATGGACCTGGTCGTGGAGGTACTTGTGATAGTTCATCATGGGATGCTATGTACTTAGCGATGTTCTGGGCATTAAATTTACTAGCATGGGTAACCTTCTACTGGCATTGGAAACACCTAGCAATATGGCAGGGTAATGTAGCACAATTTAATGAATCAGGAACTTATCTAATGGGTTGGTTCAGAGATTATCTCTGGTTAAATTCTGCTCAACTTATTAACGGATATAATCCATTTGGAGTAAACTCATTATCTCCTTGGGCTTGGATGTTCCTATTCGGTCACTTAGTTTGGGCTACTGGTTTCATGTTCCTAATATCATGGCGTGGTTACTGGCAAGAATTAATTGAAACATTAGTTTGGGCTCATCAGCGTACTCCAATTGCTAACCTTGTTGGCTGGAGAGATAAGCCAGTAGCACTTTCAATTGTTCAAGCTAGATTAGTAGGATTAGCACATTTCACCATTGGTAATATTCTGACCTTCGGTGCATTTGTTATTGCATCAACTTCAGGTAAGTTTGGTTAAAATTTTTTCTTAAATAATTTAAATCACCATATTTGTGGTGATTTTTTTTGTTCAATTTTAATGTTCTAAATTAAGATAAAATTATATAAATACTATTAAATATAAATGCCAGATATAAAACAATTAATTTCTATAATTATCCCTGTTTTCAATGAAAGTGAGAGTATTGGTTTTTTATTGGATGAAGTTATAAATGTAATGTCATTTCATAAATTTAATTTTGAATTGATTGTTGTAAATGATGGTTCTAAAGATAATACTCATCAAGTCTTAAAACAACTTACTCTAAAAATTAAAGAATTGTCAGTAATTTCCCTTCGCAAAAATTATGGGCAAACTGCAGCAATGTCAGCTGGCTTTGATAATTCTGAAGGGGATATTATCATTACTTTGGATGGTGATTTACAGAATGATCCAAATGATATTCCTAAATTAATTTCTGAAATTAATAATGGCTATGACTTGATTTGTGGGTGGAGGTTTGATAGAAAAGATAAATTAATTAATAGAAAGATACCATCAAAAATAGCGAATAAATTAATAGCCTACGTAACAGGTTTGAAGTTGCATGACTATGGATGCTCATTAAAAGCTTTTAAAAAAGAAATAGTAGATGATATTAAGCTATACGGTGAACTTCACAGGTTTCTGCCCGTTTTAGCAAATATTGAAGGTGCAAGAATCAAAGAAATTAAAGTTAATCATAGAAGCAGGCAATATGGATCTAGTAAATATGGAATCGATAGAACCTTTAGAGTTTTAATGGATTTACTAACTGTTTGGTTTATGACTAAATTTTTAACAAGACCAATGTATGGATTTGGTTTTGTTGGAATTATAAGTATTTTCATTAGCCTTGCAATGAGTTCTTATTTGGTAATTTTAAAAATAATGGGTGAGGATATTGGAAATCGTCCATTGCTAATGTTTGCATTAATATTAGGAATAACTGGAGTTCAATTATTTAGTTTTGGATTATTGAGCGAACTTTTAATAAGGACTTATCATGAAAGTCAAAATCGTCCAATTTATAGAATTAGGTCAATAAGTAGTACAAATCAAAATTGAATTTTCTACTTGAATTTTCTTATTAATAAAGCTGAAATTTCAACCACTTCAGGAGAAGTATCTCTTAAGCCTTGCCGTAAAATCGATAATGTTGATTTATCAGACAATTCTTCCGCAATTTTTAATGCTTTTAATTTGTCTTCTGTATTGCCCTGAAAAAGACTAAACATTTTATTTCTTCGTGAATTTTTAAAAAATAATGAGTACTTTTTTGGTTCGTGATTGTATAAAAAACTTTTTTTATTAGATAGAAATTTATTATTATTTTTTCTATTTTTTTTTAATTTAACAGAATGTAATTTGCCATTATTTATTAACTTTCTAAAGCTTTTTTTTTTAAAAACTAGAAGTAATATTCCTATAAAAATAATAAGTACAATTGCGAAAAAATTTAACATGTAAAAAGTTAATAATTTTTATATCATCCAGTAATAAAATTAACACTATTTCGCAGATAAATACTAAAGTGTTTAAAGATGTTTAAAGAACTATGCCATCTGATTTGCCAAGTCTCTTACCCTCAATTTTTGTGCCATTAATTGGTATAGCAATGCCTGCTGTTTTTATCGTATTGATTGGAAGATTTATTACAGCAACTGAATAAATTATTAAACACTAAATTATTAAAAACATGAGCGACTTTCAAAAATCATTCTCAGAATCAACAAGTTCAATTAAGTTTGATGAGAAATACATAGATACTTCTGTACAACCAAATGATATTGGTGTTGCAGAACAATGGGCAGTAAAAACTGTTGCAGATCCATGTGTTGGTAATTTAGCTACCCCAGTTAATAGTGGCTATTTTACAAAAGCTTTTATAAATAATTTGCCTTTTTATAGAGAAGGTATTTCTCCTAATTTTAGAGGCTTAGAAACTGGAGCAGCTTTTGGATATCTCCTATACGGTCCTTTCACTATGACTGGCCCACTAAGAAATTCTGAATTTGCTCTAACTGCTGGACTTCTTGCGGCGATTGGAGCTGTTCATATTTTGACAGCACTTTTAGTTCTTTATAATGCACCCGGTAAAGCACCTAATGTTCAGCCTCCAGATGCGACTGTTAATAATCCTCCAAAGGACTTATTTACAAGAGCTGGTTGGGCTGATTTTACAAGTGGATTTTGGTTAGGAGGCTGTGGAGGAGCTGTTTTTGCTTGGCTACTTGTTGGGACATTACACTTAGATACCATAATGCCAATTATTAAAAATATTTGGACAGCTGGGTAATTCCTAAATAGAAAAATAAGTAATATTTAAAATTTAATTTTAAATTAAAAGGTGAACTCTACTTCCTAACGTATTGTTCTGTCCCATCTATAATTTCTAATAACTCTTCCTGCTGAAATAAGCTTAGATTTGTAATGCAATGAGATTTTATCATTAGACTGTTTTAGGGAATCAAGGCCTATGCCATTTCTGCCAAAATCCTTCCCAGAGCTATGGTAATACAAACCTTCTCCTTTGTAGATTCCAATATGATCACATTTTTCCATATTTCCAAAAAATAAAAGATCTCCTGGTTGAAGCGCTGCATACGATTCTTTGTAATAAAAAAGGTGTTTACAAAAACTTTTTATTTGAAAAGAGTCTCGAGGTATATGAATATGATGCTTTAAAAAAGCAGTCTGAATTAAACCGGAACAATCAAAATTGGGTCCTAACGTACCTCCCCAAAGATATTCATTAGTTAACTCAGCTTGATCCTTGATCCATTGTAAAATTGAAGAAATTTTATCTTTAATAAGAAAGTGGTCTTTTTTTAAACTCTCAGTTTTATTTAATTCATATTTCTCAATAATCAATCCATCTAAATTTATCCAACATACATAGCCATCTTCGAATAACTGAATAAGAATTCTTGAAAATTTATGGTTGTTTTGATAAATATTTGGATAAATAAGCCTAAAAATTCTATTTTTAAATATTTCAGTAACTAATTTATTTTCTGTTTCATTTTGATATCCAGAAATATTAACTTTTAATTTCCACCAAATAGTTTTTGAAAAATTAGTTTGTTTAAATAGTGAGATAGGATTTTTATAACTTTCCATACAATGTCCTTTTACTATTTAAGTAAAGAGATGGGTCTAGCCCTAAATAATATTTTAGGGAGAGTATGTACTCATAATAAAGATTTTTCAAGAGAAGATTTTGCTATAACTTGGATTAATTATAAAAGTGAAAATAATAGTGTATTTAAAGGTTTTGGAACTGGTATTAATAATAAAAAAATGGTTTACCCTGCCAGCATAGTCAAGTTGGTTTATGGCCTTGCTGCATTTTATTGGATTAAAAAAGGAAGTTTATTATTATCAGATGAACTTAATGATGCTGTAAGGAAAATGTTGTCTTTCTCAAGTAATAATGCAACAAGCTTCTTAATTGATTTGCTTACAGGAACTACAAGTGGACCTTGTATTGAAGGGGAATTATGGGAAAATTGGAAATATCAAAGAAGTATAATTAATGATTGGCTACATGATTTACATTGGGAGGAATTGAGTGGTATAAATTGTTGTCAGAAGACCTGGGATGATGGACCATATGGTCGTGAAAAAGAATTTTACGGACATGATAATAAAAATAGAAACGCTATGAATTCCGATTCAGCTGCAAGGGTTTTGGAAGAAATTATGATTCATATTGATTATCAAAAAAATGATTTAAATTTACGAAGTTTTTTAAAAAGAAATTTAAATAAAGTTGTTCTTCAAAATGATTCTCTTAATCAAATAGATGGTTTTTTGGGAGAAGGATTACCAGAAAGCATTAATCTTTGGAGTAAAGCAGGCTTAATGTCTGAAGTTAGACATGATTCAGCTTGGTGGACTAATAGTCAATCTTTACATACTTTATTAGTTGTTTTTTGTAATGGAGAAAAATATTCTGAAGATACTTCCTTTTTACCATTAATAGCTAAAGAAGTATATGAATTTAATAAGAGATATACTATTAAGAACTAAAGTAAATCGTCTAAGTAATTAGAATCTAATTTATCAGTATAAGCTTCATAAGGTAACATCATTACTTCTTCAAAATTTAAATCATCAATAATCCATTCTCTATATTCTGCTAATAAACTTTTTCTATCTTCGTTATCTAATTCATAAATACGCAATGCTGTATCTTTAAAATTTTCTTTAATTAAATTTTCAATTTCTTTCTCCTTCATTTTATGTTAATTCTCCTTCCAAAATAACTCTTCTTATTGTTGATAATGCAATTCCTGTTTGTGATCTGATTGATCGATATGAATATCCCTCATTACGTAATCTGATTACTAGAGATTCCTTTAAAGGACTTATTTTGGGCCTTCCACCCAGATTATTTCCAGATAATTTTCTGCGTAATAGTTGTTCTTTTTTTCTTTCACCTAAGCTAATTTCCTCTAAATTATCTAATTCACATAAAATCTTGAAAATTGAAGAATTTGCTTTAGTTGATTCATTTCCAGCAAAAAAACCAGTCAGAGTTCGCAATTTAATATCCTTATTAATAAGTTTATTTATTGTTCTCAAACATTCTTTTTTATTTTTAAATGCTCTGTCAAGCTGAGTTATTATTAATTGATCGCCTTTAGATAAGCAATTTATAGCTTTATTGAGTTGGGGTTTGATTTCTTCATCTAAACTTATAACTTCAGAGAAAACTAAACTGCACCCCTCTGACTTTAAAACTTTTATTTGCTCTTCTAAATATTCATGTTCACTATTAGAAGCTCTAGCATAACCTATTGTTTTAGAGTTTTTATTTTTGTCAGTTAGTAAGAGACGTTTTCTTTTAAATTTAAAAGCCAATGTTTTATTACATATATTTTTTACTGTATCAATAATTAAATAAAAAAACACTTTTTAGTACAATAAAATATATATAAAGCTTGAACCAAACTTTTTAAAATTGTGATAAGACTGTTATTTTTACTGTACTAAAAATAACGTTATGAATACTGTTTTATTTTGAGTTGATGAAACAAAAATATATTTTAAGTTGTAACTTGAATTACGATTTTTAATTATCGATGGAATAGTTAAATTCATTTATTTTTTTGACTTCAATTGAATAGGCTTCATTTTTCGAGATGATTAATAGTTAATTCAAATTGTTTTTAGTAAAATAAAATTACAGGCTAGAAACAATTAATTTGACTAATAATCGTAATAGTTTAATTTCAAAACCTGATTGGTTAAGAGTAAAGGCTCCACAAGTTGAGAGAATTGGGCATACTGCAAACTTGTTAAATGACTTAAATCTCAACACTGTATGTCAAGAAGCAAGCTGTCCCAATATTGGGGAATGTTTTGCAAGTGGAACTGCCACTTTCCTCATAATGGGACCTGGCTGTACTAGAGCATGTCCATATTGCGATATTGATTTTGACAGATCTAAAAGGGAATTAGATCCAACAGAACCATATCGCCTAGCCGAAGCCGTTTATAGAATGAAGCTTAAACATGTTGTAATTACATCAGTTAATAGAGACGATCTTGAGGATGGTGGCTCATCTCAATTTTTTGAATGTGTTTATCAAGTAAGAAAAAAATCTCCTGAAACCACTATTGAGCTTTTAATTCCTGATTTTTGCGGCAACTGGAAAGCGCTTGAAAAGGTTCTTGATTCAAATCCAAACGTTTTGAACCATAATATCGAGACTGTGTCTTCACTTTATAAAAGAGTGAGACCTCAGGGTAAATATGAGAGAACACTTGAGTTACTTAAAAGAACCAGAGACTACGCTCCCAAAGTTTATACAAAGTCAGGTTTTATGCTTGGTTTAGGGGAAACAGATGAAGAGGTCTTAAGTCTTCTCAAGGATTTAAAAAATAATTTCGTGGATATTGTTACCATTGGCCAATATTTATCTCCTGGCCCTAATCATTTACCTGTTCAAAGATTTGTGAGTCCCTCCAAATTTAATAATTTCAAAGTTTTCGGGGAAAAAGATTTGAACTTCATGCAAGTAGTTAGTTCTCCTCTAACTCGAAGCAGTTACCATGCTCAAGAGATTCAAAAACTTATGAAAAAGTATCCAAGATAGTCATTTTCAATTATTTGTATCTACCCACTCATTTAATTTCCATTCAACCAGATCGTTTTTAATCATCGGATCATTTTTAATAATTTTCATTGCATTTTTATAATTATTCATCTCAAGAATGAGTAATCCGCCGTCACCTGGCTTCTTTGACTCATCTACCAAAAAACCACTTTTTATATTAATTCCCTCTTTCTTTAATCTTTTTATCCAATTAAAATGTTCGTTAATAATTTTTCGTTTTAAATCATTATTAATTAAGTATTCTTTTTTTATAATTTCAGTTTTTACAAAGAAAGGCATTTACATTTTCTTTATGCCAAGCATCTCTTCTTCGCTTGGTGGAACAATTAATTTGAAATTACTCTTGAAATGTGACCAATTTTCAATTATTTGGGCAGCCTTTAAGCTATTTGTTTTTGCTTGATATTCTCTAATAATTTCCAATAAGATATCCTCCTGCTTTAATGTAGTTATTTTATGAATGCTAACTATTTCTTTATTAACTTTATTACTTAAATCATTATTCTCATCGATTATAAAAGCTATTCCACCAGTCATCCCCGCACCAATATTCCTTCCTGTGGAACCTAGAATGACTACTTTCCCACCAGTCATGTATTCACAACAATGATCACCTGCTCCCTCTGTTACTGCTGTAGCACCACTATTTCTTACTGCAAATCTTTCTCCGGATTTTCCTAATGCAAATAATTTCCCACCTGTTGCTCCATAAAGGCAGGTATTACCCAAGATGACTTGTTCGGAGGAGATTTTATCTATTTTTGGTGGAATTATTGTGAGTATTCCTCCATTCATTCCTTTACAAACATAATCATTAGCTTCGCCGATTAATTGCACATTCATTCCCTTCAATAAAAAGGCACCAAAGCTTTGTCCTGCATATCCTTTGAAATTTAAGTTGAGTTCGCCTTTGAAGCCAGTGTTGCCATGTAGTTCTGCGATTTCGCCTGATATTTTCGCACAAACACTTCTATCTGTATTTTTTATCTCAATTGCTTTGGTTATTTTTTCGTGATTTTTAATTGAATCTATAAATTCAGTATCAGACAAAAACTCGTCTTCTAATACAGAACCATTACTATGAGCATTTTTTGAATGTTTTAACCATGATCTATCAGTTATTGAGTATTCATTATTTACTAAAGAAGAAAGATCGATATTAGAAGTTTTTGGAAGAACGATATTTCTTGCAGAAAGAAATTCTTGATTACCAATCAGTTCTTCCATATTAGAAACTCCGATACTACTCATTATTTGTCTTACTTCTTCAGCAATATACAAGAAAAAATTGACAACATTTTCTGGAATACCTTTGAATCTTTTTCTTAATTCTTCTTTTTGAGTGGCAACTCCAACAGGACACTTGTTTGTATGACAAACCCGAGCCATTATGCATCCTTCAGCAATCATAGCTACAGAACCGAAACCGTATTCTTCAGCACCTAGTAAAGCTGCAATAACTACATCCCAGCCTGTTTTAAGCCCTCCATCAGTTCTCAAAATTACTCTTTCACGTAAGTTATTCTCTAAGAGAGATTTATGAACCTCAGCAACACCAAGTTCCCATGGTAAACCTGCATGTTTAATAGAACTTAGGGGAGAAGCACCAGTACCACCGTCATGGCCTGAAATTTGAATTACATCTGCATTGGCTTTACTTACTCCAGCAGCAATAGTCCCTATACCAATTTCAGAAACAAGTTTAACGCTCACTTTCGCTTTTGGATGAACTTGGTGTAAGTCATGAATAAGTTGAGCTAAATCTTCAATTGAATAAATATCATGATGCGGGGGAGGAGATATTAGAGCTACTCCAGGTTTACTATTTCTGAGTTTTGCGATGTAAGAATCAACTTTTGGGCCAGGCAATTGTCCCCCTTCTCCAGGTTTTGCACCTTGAGCCATTTTAATTTCGAGTTGTTTACCACTTCTTAAATATTCAGGTGTAACTCCAAATCTACCTGATGCTATCTGTTTAATAGCTGAACATGCGGTGTCTCCATTTTCTAGACCTTTAATAAATGGCAACGTCGCTGATTGAGTATTCTCATCGATATCATTTAAAACATTAAAACGAGCTGGATCTTCTCCCCCTTCTCCACTATTACTTTTTCCACCAATTCTATTCATTGCAACTGCTAATACTTCATGCGCTTCTCTTGATAAAGCACCCAAACTCATTCCTCCAGTACAGAACCTTTTGCAAATTGATTCAACACTTTCAACTTCCTCTAATGGAATGCTTTTTCTTTTTGAATTAATTGTGAGTAAATCTCTTAGGGATGTTGTCGGTCTATTACTTATGAGTTTTTTGTAAGTTTCAAAATGATCGTATCCTGGTCCTTGCTTTACGGCTGAATGAAGAACTTTGGACATCTCCGGATTATTGGAATGATATTCTCCATTATTTCTAAATTGTACAAATCCTAAAAATTCTAATTTCTTTAAATCGATCTCTGGATAGGCTTTCGTATGTATTGAAAGTGTTTCATTAGTTAATTCTTTTAATGTTATGCCGGCGATACGACTTGTTGTACCATCAAAAGCAATTTTTATTAAGTCAGATCCAAGGCCTACAGCTTCAAAAATTTGTGCTCCATGGTAACTTGACAAAAGTGAGATGCCTATTTTTGAAAGAATTTTTCTTAAACCGTCTTCTAGAGCTTTTTTAATATTTTCTTGAACATCAGTTATTAATAATGGATTTATTTTTTTGCTATCAATAAGTTTTTGTATTTTTGGATGTTTTAACCAGTGTCTACCTGCTTCGAAGGTCAACCAAGGGCAAACCGCGCTTGCACCATAACCAATCAAACAAGCCAAGTGATGTGTGCTCCAACATTGACCAGTTTCAATAATTAGAGAAGCTTTTAGTCTGATTTCTTTTTTGAGAAGATAATGATGAATTGCCCCTACAGCAAGTAAAGGAGGAATAAAAGTCTTTTTAGGATTAATTCCCTTATCAGAAATAATAATTAAAGAACAACCTTCTTTTATAGAGAGCTCACTCTGTTTACAGATTGCTTTTAATTGGTTCTCTAAGCCTTGAACACCTTCTTCAATATCAAACAAACTTGAAATTGTTTGTGATTTAATTTTTGATTTTTTAATGGAGGTGAGTTCTTCTTCATTGAGAATTGGGCTTTGTAAATGAACAAAAGGTTTAGGATCTTTTATCTCAAATGGTGTACATCTTTCTCCAAGATGCATCTCTAAACTCATGACCAGTTTTTCTCTCAGAGGGTCAATAGGAGGATTTGTAACTTGCGCGAATCTTTGCTTGAAATAGTCATATAAAATATGTGGCTTTGAGGAAAGCACTGCTAATGGGATATCGTCGCCCATGCAATAGGTGGGCTCTTTAGCTAATGAAGCCATTGAATCCAAAATAAGATCATTATCTTCTGCTGAAAAACCGTACGCAGTTTGTTGTTGTAACAACTCAAGGTCTTTTAGTTTGCAGTCTTTAAACCATTCACTTTTCTCAATTTTTATAGTTCTATTACTTAGGAGGGTTTTATAATCATGCCTTTGAGCTGCTTCAGTTTTTACCTCCCAATTTCTGAGGATTCTGTTTTGATGAAAATCAACCGCCAACATTTGTCCCGGCCCTAATCGACCTTTTTCTATAACTCTTTCTTCTTCAAGATCTACAACTCCTGTTTCAGAACCCATAATTACAAAACCATCATTTGTTATTGAGTATCTTGCTGGTCTTAGACCATTTCTATCGAGTGTTGCTCCTACAAAATTTCCATCTGCAAATACAATTAGAGCAGGACCATCCCAAGCTTCTTGTAGGCTCGCAGAATATTCATAAAATGATTTAATGTCTTCTCTTTTTTCAAGTTCTGGTTGATCTCTAAATGCCTCTGGAACAAGTTTTAATAATGAGTCAGTAATAGGCTGACCTGAACGAATATTGATTTCAAGAGTTGCATCAAGATTTGATGAATCACTTTTATTTATATCTACGATTGGCTTAATTTCTTTAGATAACTCGCCCCAAAAATCATCTATGTGTGTTTCTGAGGCTTTAGCCCAGTTTATGTTGCCTAAGAGAGTGTTGATTTCCCCGTTATGACCTAAGAATCTCATCGGTTGAGCTAGTGGCCATTTTGGAAGTGTATTAGTACTAAACCTTCTATGGTAAACAGAAAATGAAACTTTAAAATTCTCTTTTTTTAGATCTTGATAAAACTCAGATAATATTTCAGACCTAACCATACCTTTGTATACAACTGTTTGAGAACTAAGTGAGGCAAAATAAAATTCACAATCCCCAACATCGTTTTTAAAGGTATCTCTTATTTTTTTTTCAATTCTTTTTCTTAATTGGAATAAAAGCCTTTCAATATTCTGATTATCTTTTGTATCTATATATAAAATCCACTGACAAATGTATGGGACATTCGCTTTGGCTAAAGGACCTAAAATTTCATTATTTACGGGAACTTTTCTCCAAGATGTTTCTTTGACTCTTAATTTTTCTGCTTCCTCTTCACATATTGATTTACATTTTTCAATCTTTTCTTTTTTATTAGGCATAAAAACCATGCCTAAACCTCTATTCAATTCTTTAGTATTTTTTAAATTCATCTCTTCTTCTAGATATCCCCATGGAATTGAACATAAAATGCCCGCTCCATCTCCTGAGTCGCTATCTCCTCCACAACCTCCTCTATGCTCCATGCAGTTGAGGCCTTTCAAGGATTGTTTTAGGATCCAGTTGCTTTCTATCCCTTTGATATTTGCTATAAAACCTACTCCGCACGCATCTTTCTCACCGATTATTCCATTTGGGGAATAACTATCTTGATATGGCTCAACGATTCTTTTGATACTCTCTGCCATAGATTATTTAATTCTATTTAGTAATTTATGTATTTCTATTATAAAAATAAATTTGAAAATAAATCTAAAGATAATGAATATTTACCAAAAAATTTTAATTTTATAAATTTTGAAAAAATTATCATAAAAAACTTTTAGTTGGTGCTCATAAAAGGTTATGATAATGAAATGTTTATTTTTTTTAAAATATAATATATGCCTACCATCTCACAACTAATAGGCTCAGAGAGAAAACGTCTGACAAGGAAAACAAAGTCTCCTGCATTAAAAGCTTGCCCTGAAAGAAGAGGAGTCTGTACGAGAGTTTATACATCAACACCAAAAAAACCTAATTCAGCCCTAAGAAAAGTTGCAAGGGTAAGATTAACTTCTGGTTTCGAAGTAACGGCTTACATACCAGGAATTGGACATAACTTGCAAGAACACTCTGTAGTTCTTCTTAGGGGTGGAAGAGTTAAGGATTTGCCAGGAGTTAGATATCATATAATAAGAGGAACTTTAGATACGGCTGGAGTCAAAGATAGACGTCAATCCAGATCTAAGTATGGAGCAAAAGCTCCAAAAGATTAATTTGTAAACATCACTTTTTAAAAACATGTCACGTCGTAATGCAGCAGTAAAAAGACCAGTTCTTCCAGATCCACAATTTAATAGTCGTCTTGCTTCAATGATGATTTCTCGATTAATGAAACATGGTAAAAAATCTACAGCTCAAAGAATATTGTCTGATGCTTTTTCTTTAATAAGCGAGAGGACAGGTGGGAATGCAGTGGAATTATTTGAAACAGCTGTAAAAAATGCTACTCCCCTTGTCGAGGTACGAGCTAGAAGAGTTGGTGGTGCAACATATCAAGTTCCTATGGAAGTTCGCCAAGAGAGGGGTACAGCTATGGCATTGAGATGGCTTGTTACTTTCTCACGTGCAAGAAATGGTAAAAGTATGTCCCAAAAACTTGCTGGCGAGTTGATGGATGCAGCAAATGAAACTGGTAGTGCAGTAAAAAAAAGGGAAGACACTCATAAAATGGCTGAAGCTAATAAAGCTTTTGCCCATTACAGATATTAATTTCATCAAAAAGGTACTTAAGTAGTTTATTATTATTAAAGTTTGCTTTTAGGGTGAACTATACTTATCAAAAATTATTTTATTTGGAGCTTTAAAATTGGCACGCGACTTTCCCCTAGAACGAGTAAGGAACATAGGTATAGCCGCTCATATTGACGCAGGGAAGACTACAACTACTGAAAGAATTTTGTTTTATTCAGGTGTTGTTCACAAGATAGGAGAAGTACATGATGGTGCTGCAGTAACAGATTGGATGGCTCAAGAAAGAGAGAGAGGAATAACTATTACTGCGGCTGCAATATCTACTAGTTGGCAAGATCATAGAATTAATATTATCGATACTCCTGGACACGTTGACTTTACTATTGAAGTGGAAAGATCAATGCGAGTTTTGGACGGAGTAATAGCTGTTTTTTGCGCAGTTGGTGGAGTTCAGCCTCAATCTGAAACAGTTTGGCGTCAAGCAGATAGATATTCTGTCCCAAGAATGGTTTTCGTTAATAAAATGGACAGAACTGGTGCAGATTTTCTAAAAGTCAATAAGCAAATTAAAGATCGACTAAAGGCAAATGCACTCCCAATTCAACTACCTATTGGAGCTGAAGGTGATCTTACAGGCATTATTGATTTAGTCGCAAACAAAGCATATCTTTATAAAAATGACTTAGGCACGGATATTGAAGAAGCACCAGTTCCATCTGAAATGGAGGAGGAAACTGCTGAATGGAGATATAAGTTGATGGAGAGTGTCGCAGAAAATGATGAAGAGTTAATAGAAATCTTCCTTGAAACAGGAGAACTATCTGAGGAACAACTAAAAAAAGGAATTAGGGAAGGGGTTTTAAAACATGGATTGGTTCCTGTATTATGCGGTTCAGCTTTCAAGAATAAAGGAGTCCAACTTGTTTTAGATGCTGTTGTTGACTACTTACCAGCCCCAGTTGATGTGAAACCTATACAAGGAGTTTTACCAAGTGGCAAGGAAGATGTAAGACCTTCTGATGATAATGCTCCTTTTAGTGCCCTAGCATTTAAAGTTATGTCAGATCCCTACGGAAAATTAACTTTTGTAAGGATGTATTCAGGTGTACTTTCAAAGGGAAGTTATGTAATGAATTCTACTAAAGATGCCAAAGAGAGAATTTCTAGATTAGTAATCTTAAAGGCTGACGAAAGAGAGGAAGTTGATGAATTGAGGGCAGGAGATTTAGGAGCAGTATTAGGTCTTAAGAACACAACAACTGGTGATACGTTATGTAATACAGATGATCCTATAGTCTTAGAGACATTATTTATCCCCGAACCAGTTATCTCAGTGGCGGTTGAGCCAAAAACTAAAGGAGATATGGAAAAATTATCCAAAGCTTTAACCGCTTTATCTGAAGAGGACCCTACCTTTAGGGTAAGTACAGATCCTGAGACAAATCAAACTGTAATTGCTGGTATGGGTGAGTTACACCTAGAAATCCTCGTTGACAGAATGTTAAGGGAATTTAAAGTTGAAGCTAATATTGGAGCTCCTCAAGTTTCATACAGAGAGACTATTAGGTCTAGTTCTAAAGGTGAAGGTAAATATGCAAGGCAAACTGGAGGAAAAGGCCAATATGGTCATGTAATAATTGAAATGGAACCTGCTGAAGTTGGTAAAGGTTTTGAATTCGTAAACAAAATTGTTGGTGGAGCTGTACCGAAAGAGTACATTGGTCCTGCATCTAATGGCATGAAAGAAACATGTGAATCTGGTGTTCTTGCAGGTTATCCACTCATTGATGTAAAAGTAACACTAGTCGATGGTTCATTCCACGATGTAGACTCATCTGAAATGGCCTTCAAAATTGCAGGTTCTATGGCTTTTAAAGATGGGGTTAAAAAATGCAACCCAGTTCTTTTAGAGCCTATGATGAAAGTTGAGGTCGAAAGTCCTGACGACTTTCTTGGATCTGTAATTGGTGATCTCTCTTCTAGACGAGGTCAAGTAGAAGGACAATCTGTTGATGATGGATTGTCTAAGGTACAGGCCAAAGTGCCCTTAGCCGAAATGTTCGGTTATGCCACTCAACTCCGATCAATGACTCAAGGTCGGGGTATATTTTCAATGGAGTTCGCAAATTATGAGGAAGTACCTCGTAATGTTGCTGAAGCTATCATTTCCAAGAATCAGGGCAACTCCTGATCTCTAAACCAAAAAACTATTAAACCCTCGATTCTTTAATTCAAAATGGCTCGCGAGAAGTTCGAAAGGAACAAACCACATGTCAACATAGGTACTATTGGCCATGTTGATCATGGAAAAACAACACTTACTGCTGCTATTACAAACGTATTAGCTAAAAAAGGTCAAGCTCAAGCTCAAGACTACGGAGACATTGATGGTGCTCCTGAAGAAAGAGAGCGTGGTATTACTATTAATACAGCTCATGTCGAATACGAAACTGAAGGTAGACATTATGCTCACGTCGATTGCCCTGGACATGCTGATTATGTAAAAAACATGATTACAGGTGCTGCCCAAATGGATGGAGCTATCCTAGTTTGTGCAGCCACAGATGGCCCAATGGCACAAACTAAAGAGCATATTCTTCTAGCGAAACAAGTTGGGGTACCAGCTCTTGTAGTAGCTCTAAATAAGTGCGATATGGTCGATGATGAAGAAATTATTGAACTTGTCGAAATGGAAATTAGAGAACTTTTAGATAGTTATGACTTCCCTGGTGATGACATTCCTATAGTTCAAGTTTCAGGTTTAAAAGCTCTCGAAGGTGATTCTACTTGGGAATCAAAGATTGAAGAATTAATGAAAGCAGTTGATGCTAGCATTCCTGAACCAGAAAGAGAAGTTGATAAACCATTCTTGATGGCGGTTGAAGATGTTTTCTCGATCACTGGTAGAGGAACTGTTGCTACTGGAAGAATTGAGAGAGGTAAAGTTAAGGTTGGAGAAGAAGTAGAAATAGTTGGAATAAGAGACACAAGAGTAACAACTGTTACTGGAGTTGAAATGTTCCGAAAACTTCTTGATGAAGGTATGGCTGGAGATAATGTCGGATTACTTTTACGTGGCGTTCAAAAAGAAGATATTGAGAGAGGAATGGTACTTGTTAAGAAAGGATCTATTACCCCTCATACTCAGTTTGAAGGAGAAGTTTATGTTCTCAAAAAAGAAGAAGGCGGCAGGCATACCCCTTTCTTCGCTGGATACAGACCTCAGTTCTATATCAGAACAACTGATGTGACAGGTCAAATAACCGCATTTACCTCTGATGATGGCTCTAATGTTGAAATGGTTATGCCAGGAGACAGAATTAAGATGACTGGAGAATTAATTTGTCCAGTAGCCATTGAACAAGGTATGCGATTCGCGATACGTGAAGGTGGAAGGACTATCGGTGCTGGAGTTGTTTCTAAAATACTTAAATAATATATTTGAATTTTAAAAATTTAACCTCCAATCATCTAGTATATGTATATAGATAGGGGTCATTTTAATCAATGGCCCTCTACTAGAAGTTATTAAAACTATGACTGCCTCAATTGCACAACAAAAAATAAGAATAAGATTGAAAGCATTTGATAGAAGAATGCTAGATTTATCTTGCGACAAAATAATCCAAACTGCAGATACGACTTCTGCCTCAGCAATAGGTCCAATACCTTTACCTACAAAAAGGAAAATTTATTGTGTCCTAAGATCTCCGCATGTTGATAAAGATTCAAGAGAGCACTTTGAAACAAGAACACACCGAAGAATAATAGATATCTATAGTCCTTCTGCAAAAACTATTGATGCTTTAATGAAACTAGATCTTCCTAGTGGTGTAGATATAGAAGTTAAACTTTAATAAATCCCGAAAGAGCCCTATATTGATTAATATAAATATAATAATATGAGGTTTAAATGGGAGAACTCTCAGTAAGGGAATTACCTTTATTTCCTTTGCCAGAGGTAGTCCTTTTTCCTCAAGAAGTACTACCTTTACATATTTTTGAGTCGAGATATAGGATAATGCTTCAATCTGTTCTTGAGAGTGATTCTATGTTTGGTGTTATTAAGTGGAATCCAACTACTAAAAGCATGGCTAACGTTGGATGTTGCGCCCAAATTATAAAACATCAAACTGCAGAGGATGGAAGAAGTAATATCATCACTCTCGGTCAACAAAGGTTTCAAGTCTTAGAAATTATG
Source organism: uncultured Prochlorococcus sp. (assembly GCA_902621675.1). Lineage (GTDB taxonomy): Bacteria > Cyanobacteriota > Cyanobacteriia > PCC-6307 > Cyanobiaceae > Prochlorococcus_A. Next base: position 20,936 of record CACNMX010000008.1, read on the forward strand.
CGCTCTACGCCATTTTGTTCCGCGATGGTTAGTTGGATTAATGATGATAATATTGATGACTTTCAAAAATTAGATTCTTTAAAAGATTCAGTAAAACAAGCACTTAGTGATGTTATTACTTTAACAAGTAAATTAACTAATACAAAAAAAAATCTACCTGACAAATTACCTGACAACCCAATGGATTTATCATTTTGGATAGGAGCTCATTTGGGCGGTCCTGTTGCGGAGGAACAGCAAAGACTACTAGAGGAAAGGAATACTTTTACCCGTTTACAGAGAGAATATGAAATGCTTGATCATACAAGAAAACAACTTGCAGCCAGAACTGCATTGAAAGAAAGTTTTCCTGATATAAAAGAAAATTAAATGATTGAATTATTATTCCCCTTTTTTTTACTAGTTTTATTATTTCTAGTCATATTTATAATCTGGAGAATTAATGCTAGAAAATATGTTTCTTCTAGTACTGTGGCCTCTGCATATGATGCATGGACTCAGGATAAATTACTTGAGAGATTGTGGGGAGAACATATACATTTAGGCTTTTATCCCTCAGGAAAAAAAAATATTGATTTTAGAAAGGCTAAAGTTCAGTTTGTTCATGAATTAGTGAAATGGAGTGGTTTAGATAAATTGCCAAAAGGATCCAGAATACTCGATGTAGGTTGTGGTATAGGAGGAAGTTCTAGGATTCTTGCAGAATATTATGGATTTAATGTAACCGGTATTACAATTAGCCCTGCTCAAGTTAAAAGAGCAAGAGAACTTACTCATCATGGGCTAAATTGCAACTTCCAAGTTATGGATGCTTTGGATTTAAAATTTGAAGATGGATCATTTGATGCGATCTGGAGTGTTGAGGCTGGTGCACACATGAATGATAAAACTAGGTTTGCAGATGAAATGCTTAGAACTTTAAGACCTGGAGGATATATGGCATTGGCTGATTGGAACTCAAGAGACCTCCATGCATACCCCCCATCATTTTTTGAGAAGTTAGTTCTTAAACAATTACTTGAACAATGGGTACATCCTAATTTTATTAGCATTAACGATTTCGGTAACATTCTAAGAACTAACAAAAATAGTTCAGGAAGAGTAATCTCTGAAAATTGGAATTCCTATACAAATCCTTCATGGAATGACTCCATTATTGAAGGCATTCGAAGACCCTTCGCAATTTTGTCACTCGGCCCATTTGCGATAGTGAAGTCTATTAGAGAGATTCCAACAATACTTCTCATGAATTGGGCATTTAGTAAAGGTTTAATGGAGTTTGGTGTATATAGATGTAGAGGATAAATTAATCTAGTTCAATATTTTCAGAAAAATAATTTCCAAAATCTACAAAATTTTTGCAAAGAGGCTTTAGTTCATTTTTTAATTCAAGAAAATTTTGAATGTCATTTTGATTATTTATTTCTAAATCAATATAAATTATATATTCGCCTAATTCTCTTTTTGAAGGTCTGGATTCAATTTTACTCATATTGAATCCAAAATCTGCAATATTATTTAAAGCTTTAAGCAAAGCCCCAGGTTTATTTGATATTAAGGAGAAGGCAAAACTGGCAATATTAGCTAAATTTGAATTTGATTTCTTGCTCAATAAGACAAATCTGGTGCAATTACCTGGAACATCGTTAATAGGAAAGGCTAATTCTTTAAGTCCTTCGATTTGAATTAATGATTTTGAACCGATAGCAGCTCTGAATTTACTCCCCTTAACCATATTGACAGCTTCAGATGTTGAATTTGTTGGGAGAGGAATTGCATTTGGAAGATTTTCAGATAACCATTCTGAACATTGAGCTAATGCTTGAGGATGAGATAATACTTCTGAAATATTTGAAAGTTCTCCATCACTAATTAATGCATGTTTTATAGGCAAAACAATTGCTTTATTTATAAAAATTTCAGGAAACTTCCAAAGGGCATCAAGAGTTGTTGTAACTCCACCTTCTACGGAATTTTCTATAGGGACTACAGCAGCATCACAATTGTTATATGCTATTGATTTAATGACCGAATGTAACCCATTACATGGTACAAATATAGGTGTCTGAAAATTGGCAAGCTTTGATAATATATGAGCTGCTTTTTCTGCGTATGTTCCTTTAGGACCTAAATATGCAACTTGTTTGCTCATGATTAATCGTAAAAAAAAAAGAGATCAAATAAGCATTGGAGGAATATAGAAAATGCTGTTGTCTTTTGATGCTAAACAGAAATTAAAGCTTTCTATAACACGAAAAAAAGAATATCTTTCTAAATATCTATTGGAGGAAGAAAGAGTTGTTGGAGCAATGCTTGACTCCAAAAAATTAGTACCAGAAGGAGCGGGTAAATATAAGTATACAGTAACAAGTTTAAAGGTTTTTCAATTAGATATTAACCCTGTTGTCTTAATTTCGGTAGAGAATAAAGATGGAATTTTAAAAATGAGTGCCCTTGAAAGTACATTGGATGGGTTGGGGATGATAGATGATTTTAATCTTATTTTGAAAGCGAATTTGGAAGCAACTGATATTGGGTTAGAAGGTGAGGCACTTCTTGGGGTAACTGTAAGCCAACCCCCTCTACTAAAACTTGTACCAAAGAAAATTTTAGAATCTACTGGTCATTCGGTATTAAATGGAATTTTGTTGGGTATTAAGTCAAGGGTTCAACAGCAACTAGTAAAAGATTTTTTAGATTGGTGTGAATTAAATAAGATTTGATTTTTTTAAAAAACTTTTCCTATGAAGTTTAGTAACTCCAAATTTTTTAATTAATTCAAAATGATCTTTGGTACCATAACCTTTATTTTTAAATATCAAATATCCTGAGTATTTTTTTTCTAGTCTCTCCATTAGATTGTCGCGAGAAACTTTGGCAACTATGCTTGCTGAAGCTATTGAGATAAACTTTGAGTCTCCAGAAACTATGTTTTTCTGAATTCCGTTCCATGGCCTTAATAATAAGGGGCCATCTATTACTAATTCAGATGGCTTTTCTTTTAATTTTTTTAAAGCTCTAATCATTGAAAGTTCTGTTGCAACTCTGATACCTAACTTATCTATTTCTCTAACCGAAGATTGCCCAATTCCATAATCAGAAGAGAGTAATAAAATTTTTGGTAAAAGTAATTCTCTTTTTTTTGGATTTAGTTTTTTACTATCTGTTACTCCAAATTTTTTTAAGATTAATTTATTTTTCCTATTTAATACTACAACTGCCGAAAACACCGGACCAAAAATGGCCCCCTTTCCAACTTCATCTATTCCAACTTCGGATACTCTATTCAATGGGTGCTGAAGATCTTCTTCTTTTTTTTCTTGCATTATTTAGCTCATCTGCAAGTTCAATTTCATCCTTTTTATCTGTAAATACAACTTCATTAATTTCATTAGTTTTATTTGAAGATTTATCTTTAGAGTTTACATTTGTTTCAGTTTTATTTTGAATCTTTTCTTCTGTCGTTTTTGAGATTTTTTTAATTTGTTTTGATTTTGCTTTTTTATTATCTAAGGTTTTTTCCGTTTCTTCATTAATCTCTTTTAAACGCACAAAATTATTGCTAGTTAGATATTCCTTACCTAACTTTATAAGTGGATTAATTCCTAATTGACTGAAAACAATTTTTTCTTCATTACTAAGATCAACTGTTATTATATTTTTTTCTTTTGAATTTGATTGGTTTAAATTATCATTATCATTATCATTATCGTTTTCTTTTGTATTCGAAGAATTCTCTTTACTTAGGTCTTTAGAATTAAGTAATTCCTTATCAATTATTTTTTCTTGCTCATCAGTTGATTGAGAAGTATTTATATCTAAAGATTTTAGATTGTTTGATTGATTAGATTTATTTTCAGCATTTTTAATTTTTAAGTTTGAAATTTCGTGGTTTAATATATTTTCCACATGTCCTGTACCATTACATAGAGAACATTTTTTACCGAATAATTCATATATATTTTGACCTTGTCTTTTTCTGGTTAACTCCACCAAGCCCAATTCAGTAAGCTGAGCTATTTGAGGCCTGGCAGAATCATCTTTTATTGCTGAGGTAAAATGTTCAAGCAACTGAAATTGATCTCTTCTAGATTCCATATCTATAAAATCTACTACTATAACTCCACCGATATTTCTTAATTTCATTTGCCTAGAGATTTCAACTGCTGCTTCGCAGTTCGTCCACAAAACCGTTTGTCTTGAGTTAGCTGATCTGGTAAATGATCCAGAGTTTACATCTATTACTGTCAAAGCTTCAGTTGGTTCAATAATTATATAACCCCCCGAAGGAAGATCTACTCTCGGCTGTAGAGCTTTTTGAATTGTTTTCTTAATTTCATACTTCTCGAAAATATGTTGGTTTAAACTGTTATCGTGAAATTCAATATCTATATCAGATTCATAATTTGTTAAAAAATCTTTTGCTCTTTTAACTGAAAATTTACTATCGATAATTACGCTTTTAGTAGATTCTTTAATATGATCTCTTAAGATCTTAAGAGAGAAATCATCATCTCTTTTGACTAAATTTGGCGGATTAGAAGCCTCAGAAACTTTTAGTATATTTTCCCATTGTTGAATTAAATATTCTAAATCTTCAATTAGAAGTTCTTCTTTTATCTTTTCAGCCTCTGTTCTAAATAACAAGCCTGTGCTAGGTGGTTTAATTAAAACCCCAAGAGCTTTTAAACGGCTCCGTTCTGTTTCTGTATTTATTTTTCTTGAGATATTTACTCCTTGGCCATATGGCTGTAATATTATGTATTTTCCTGGGATTGAAATACTTCCCGTTAGCCTAGGCCCTTTAGATCCTGTAGGTTCCTTTATTACCTGCACTAAAACTTTTTGTTTTGGTTCTAGTAATTCCGTTATTCCAAATGCCCCTTTTTTGAGTCTTAGTGGACCCAAATCTGAAACATGGATGAATCCATTTTTTTCACTTTCACCGATATTTATGAAAGCGGCATCAATACCAGGGAGAACGTTTTCAACTGTTCCTAAAAAAATATCGCCAATTTGATATTGACCTTGTGCGACGATTAATTCATCAACTCGATCATCTGTGAGTAGTGCTGCAATTCGAGCCTGCTCAGCGATGATAATTTGCTGAGACATATAAATAATTCTGAATGATTTGGATTTTGAAAATCAACTAAAAAGAATTAGATTTTTATCTTTTAATAGCGATTTTTATAGCCTCTATGATTTACTTTTTTAAATTAATAGTGATTGAATTTTGCTATTTATAGAGCTTTAAACGATTTTCAAAAAAAATTGAAATTTAATTCACAGCTATGATTATTTTTTGAAAACCATAACTAAAATAATACTAACATTTAATCACCACTTAAGCACGTTGATACATTATTCTAGAATTGGTGAAATTTTTTATCTAAAGTGGTTCAAGTAAACGAAAATTATTTAAAACTCAAAGCAGGCTATTTATTCCCTGAAATTGCTAAAAGGGTAAAAATATATTCTCAATCAAACGAGAGTGCTGAAATTATAAAGCTTGGCATAGGAGATGTTACAGAACCATTACCTAGAGCATGCATTGAGGCTATGGGCAAAGCTTTAGACGATATGGGCACAGCGGACGGTTTTAGAGGTTATGGACCAGAACAAGGTTATGTTTGGCTTAGAGAAAAAATATCTGAGCATGATTTTATTTCGAGGGGCTGTCAAATTTCACCCGAAGAAATCTTTGTTTCAGATGGCTCAAAATGCGATAGTAGCAATATTTTAGATATTCTTGGCAAGGATAATTCAATTGCAGTAACTGATCCTGTTTACCCTGTTTATGTAGATAGTAACGTTATGACAGGTAGGACAGGAGATGCTCTTGAAAATGGGACTTATCAAGGATTGACATATCTCGCTATAAACGAGGGGAATAACTTTTTGCCACAATTACCCGAAAAAAAAGTTGATATTTTATATCTTTGTTTTCCTAATAATCCAACAGGAGCAACAATTAACAAACAAGAATTGAAAAAGTGGGTTGACTACGCTCTTCAAAACAAATCTCTAATACTTTTTGATGCTGCTTATGAAGCATTTATTCAAGATAATGATATTCCACATTCAATATATGAGATTGAGGGAGCAAAGGATTGTGCCATTGAATTTAGATCTTTTTCAAAGAATGCAGGATTCACTGGAGTTAGATGTGCTTTTACAGTAATACCTAAAAATCTCAAAGGTTTGAGCTCATCAAATGAAGAAATAGAATTATGGCCTCTTTGGAATAGGCGACAATCTACAAAGTTCAATGGAGTAAGTTATGTGGTTCAGAGAGGAGCAGAGGCTGTATATTCTCTTGAAGGTAAGAATCAGGTTAGGGGTTTAATAAATTTTTATATGGAAAATGCAAAAATTATGAAAATTAAACTTCAGAATGCAGGATATAAAGTTTATGGTGGGGACAATGCTCCTTATATCTGGATTAAAGTTCCTGATCAAATGACATCTTGGGACTTTTTTGACTTCCTTCTCCAAAAAGTTAGTGTAGTAGGAACACCAGGGAGCGGATTTGGATTGTCAGGAGAGGGCTATTTTCGTTTATCAGCATTTAACTCGCGATCAAACGTCATTGATGCGATGGAGAGGATAATTAATATATAATTATTTATATTGTCTAGATTCTAAAATTTTGATGTTATTTATAAAGTTAGAACAAAGTGTAAGTAATAATTCAGCAGTTATTGAAAAAAAACCTGCTGAATTAAAAAATAAATCTCCAAAATATAAGGTTTTACTTCATAATGACCCAGTTAATTCTATGGAGTATGTCACTATCTCACTAAGAGAAGTGGTGCCGCAATTAAGCGAACAAGATGCTATCGCCATAATGCTAGAAGCACACAATACAGGCGTTGGGTTAGTAATTGTTTGTGACTTAGAGCCAGCAGAGTTCTACTCAGAATCATTGAAATCGAAAGGAATTTCTAGTTCAATTGAGAAAGAGGATTAAAAACAATTTAATTTAATATTTAGTTTGAGCTAATTTCCTTTCTGATAAGGGACGAACTTTTAACGATTCTCTTAATGAAGACTTTCCATATTCTCTCTCAAGAATGTTGATAACTGTTTTACCAAATTCATCATCTGAATTATCAAAAGCTTCTAAGCAAACCTGACCAAGTTTTTTCCCTAATAAGCCTGGATTCCATAGAAGTTTTCTCGCAGTCCATGGCATCATACTCATTGGATTATAATTCGGCTTCAAAATTTTATGATCCAAGGCGTACTTCTCAAGAAGGGTGTGAGGTTGCAAGCCTATAAAGAATATAGCTGGGTCTACTAATCCTTCACCAAAAATATTTTCTAATTCCCTATGGTAAGCAATTGTTTGTCTTATGGTGCTTGGAGTTTCGTCAAAAACATTAAACGAATAATTAACTGAAACATGGTTCTTGAAACCTGATTGAACTAGCATTCTGCAATTATTCAATACAGTTTCAAGGTCATACGCTAATCTCATTTTTCTAACAAGTTCTTGAGATCCTGAAGTAATACCTATTTCAAAATAGCTCATACCTGTATCAACCATTAGCTGAGCAAGTTCAGCATCAATGTTATCTGCTCTGATGTATGCAGCCCAATTAATATCGTCCCAGCCTTGATCTTTAATAGCTTGCAAAAGTGTTTTTGCATCTTGAATATGTTTTTTGGCTGGAATAAACTGAGCATCTGTAAACCAAAATCCCCTTACTCCAAGATCATATAGTTGCTTCATTTCTTTGATTACTTCGCTAACAGGATTAACGCGAACCTTTTTTCCTTCCACAACTGTGTAAACGCAGAAACAACAATTATGAGGACAGCCCCTTTTCGTTTGTACACCTACATAGTAATCTCCCCCCTCTATATACCAATTGAATTCAGGCCATATTGATTGAATATATTGATAGTTACAGGCAGTTTTAACTGTGCCTGAAGGTTGTTCATGTATTAATTTGTTCCGAGGTTTTTGTCCAGCAAAATAACATCTTTCTTCCTCAATAGAATCTCCCTTAATAAATTTCTCTAATAGATTTTCTCCCTCTCCAACTGAAATAATAGTCCCTCTTGGAAGTAGATTTCCTAATTGTTCATAGAAGACGCTAACTGCCCCACCTCCTAATATTACTTTTACATTTTTGTTGTATTTTTTTGCTCTTTTTAGTCCCATTTTGACTAAAGAAGTATTTCTATATATTTCTCCATAATGGGATGCAATTAATTTTAAGCCTCCCCAAGAACCTCTCATTTTTTTTAGGATGTTTTTTGAGTAGAAAACTTCAAAAGAGTTTTGTAAAGGATTTCCACTTCTTCCATCAACAGGTGCATAAATTTGAATATCTCTCCATGAAAAAATGATTAGATGAGGTCTAAATTGATCAATTTTTCTAGATAAATATTTGGAAACTTTGTTAATTGGGATTATTGCTAGATCAATGAATTGTTGCTTTATATTTGGGAAACACTTGTGAATATGGTCTGCTAAATAAATTGGCCCTATTGGAAATATTGGATTACATGGCAATCTTACAATTAGGATTTTTCCATAGTGCTCTCTGGGGTAATTTTTTTTATTTAATTTTTCAAATTTCAAATTAAAATTCATATCATGAAATTTAATGAATTTATTTTCATTTAGAATCTAACTACTTTATTACTAATTTGGAGAAATTAAAAACTCTAAAAAATACTAACAATAATTTTACTTAATTCAGATATTAGAAATCACATAAATCCTGCATATTTTGATAAGTTTTATTTTGATTATCTCAAAATCTCATTTGTACTATCATTGTGATTAGTTTTAACAAATCAAATTTCTATTTATTGGGTTTATTTTTGAATTTAATTTGCTTTAAAAATGCCGATAATTGGAATTGAACCAATGACCTACTGTTTACGAGACAGTTGCTCTACCGCTGAGCTATATCGGCAATACTACAGTGTTGATATTTTCATATAAAATTTATCTTATAATTTAGTTTATAAATGTCAAAAATCGATCCTGAATTAAAAAAGAAATTATTAAAAGAATCTCAATCTCCCTTCAAGGGGTTAAGAAGAATATTGTGGATAGCTTTTAGTGGTTCAGCATTTTTAGGTCTTCTAATAATGCTTTCCAAAGTTGCAAGTGGTGGTGAATTACAACAAAATAACATCCTTATACAAATTGTTTCTTGTATAGTATTCCCAACCTTGTTGTTCTTTGATAGGAATAAGGATTGATAAGTTAATTATTTTCTTTATTGAGTTAATGTCCTCTTTTTGGTGACAAATTTAAATGCTTCAATTATGTCGCCATCAATCCACGAAGAGAATTTATCGCACCCAACTCCACATTCAAATCCTGTATTTACTTCTTTAACATCATCTTTAGACCTTTTTAGAGAGTCTAAATTACCTTCGAAAATTACTTTATCTGATCGAATAACTCGAAGAGAACAATTTCGTTGTAATTTACCAGTTTGTATATAACATCCAGCTATAGCTCCTTTACCAACTGAGAAAGTTGCTCGAACTTCGGCTTTTCCTAAAGATTCTTCAACAAGATCAGGTTCAAGTAGTCCTTCCATTGCTAACTGAATATCTTCTAAGAGTTTATAGATAACTTCATATTCTCTTATATCAACAGCGTTAGCATCAGCGGCTCTCTTTGCGCCCGATGCCAATGAAGTGTTAAACCCAATGATTACTGACCCAGATGCAGCAGCGAGATCTATATCTGTCTCAGTTATTTCTCCAGGAGCAGAAAGTAGAACTCTGACTTGAACTTCATTTTTTGGTAATTGTTCTAGTGATCCCAATATCGCTTCAACACTACCTTGAACATCAGCTTTGAGAATTAAGTTTAACTCCTTTAGTTCTCCCTCATTTGCTTGAGTTGATAAGGATGATAAGCTGACTCTTCTAGAGGCCATTTGCTGAGCTAATTTTGTGGCTCTAGCATCTGTTGCCCTTTCTCCAACTATCGTTCGAGCAATTTTCTCATCAGGGTAGACTTCAAATTCGTCTCCAGCTGTGGGTACTTCACTGAATCCTAACGCTTCCACTGGGAATGATGGTCCTGCTTCTTTAATTCTATTACCATGTTCATCAACCATTGCTCTAATTTTTCCGAGTACTGAACCCGCAGCTAGAACATCTCCTGATTTTAAGGTCCCGTTTTGGACTAACAAAGTAGCCACAGGTCCTTTGGCTTTGTCTAGGTGGGCTTCAATAACAGTACCTTTTGCAAATCTATCAGGGTTAGCTTGGAGATCTTCTACTTCGGAAACTAATAAAATCATTTCGAGCAATTTATCAATGTTTTGTTTTTTGATAGCACTTACTGGAACCATTACTGTATCTCCTCCCCAATCTTCAGCAATTAAATCTTTTTCTGATAGTTCCTGCTTTACTCTGTCTGGAGATGCTCCTTCTTTGTCAATTTTATTTATTGCAACAACAATTGGTACTTTTGCAGCTCTTGCATGGCTAATAGCCTCTAGTGTTTGAGGTCTGCAACCATCATCTGCAGCAACTACAAGAACAGCTACATCTGTAACCTTCGTGCCCCTTGCTCTCATTGCAGTGAAGGCTTCATGACCAGGGGTGTCAAGAAAAGTTAATTTTTTCTTTTTAGATTCATGTTCAAATTCAACTTGATAAGCTCCTATGTGCTGAGTGATTCCCCCTGCTTCTCCAGAAGCTACTCTTGATTCTCTTATGGAATCTAAAAGACTTGTTTTACCATGATCTACATGGCCCATCACTGTAATAACAGGTGGTCTTCTTGTTAGTTTATCAATATCTTCAGATTCAATCATATCTACTGTTTTTTTAGCAGCTTCTTGGATATCATCTTGCAAAACAGGTACTCCAAATTCTTCTGCGACTGTTTCAATAGTTGCTAAGTCGAGTGATTGCGTAACAGTTGCAGTTATACCTTTAAAGAAAAGAGATTTGATTATTTCAGAACTTTCAAGACTTAATTTATCAGCTAATTCTTGAACTGTTAAATTATCTTCGGGTACTATTATCATTTCAGGCCTTACTTGCTTGGCTTCTTTAGCAGCTTTTAACTCCATAGCTCTCCTTTTCTGCCTTTGCCTAGTAGTCTCTTTTTTCTTCTTTTTAAATTGTTTTATGGTTTTTTGAGATTTGGATTCATCTGCCTTTTCTTTCTTTGGACGTGCCAAACTAGCAGATAATATTGAAGTTTTTTCGCCTGAATATCCACTAGTTTCGGATGTTAATGAATCATCATTCTCACCGATTATATGAACTTTCTGTCTTTGTTTTTGGGTATTTTTGCTTCTTAATGCTTCAAGTTTTGCACTATCGTCCCAGTCTGTCTTCCCTTGTTTTTTAGAACTATTTGAAAATGTTTTATGGGGCGGTTTTTTTGAATTAGGGGGATTATGTGGACGATTATTTGGAGCCTTTGGCTTCTGTTTTGTTGTCTCAATATTTTGCTTTTCATTATTTTGCTTTTCATTATTCTTTACAACTTGTTTGTTATTCTCAGATTTGTTAGTTTTTTGGAGTTGTAAAAGCTCATTAGGTGATACTGGCTTTCTAATTCCAGGAGAATTTTGTCCATTCAATTTAGACCCAGGCTTATTAGACATGCCAGGTCTGTTGGGAGCTCCGGGCCTATTCGTATTACCGTGTCTATTGAAAGATCCAGGTCTGCCTTGATCTGATGGTTTGTTTCTTAATCCAGGCCTATTGGACATGCCAGGGCTGTTGGAAGCTCCGGGCTTATTCGTATTACCTTGTCTATTGAAAGATCCAGGTCTGCCTTGATCTGATGGTTTGTTTTTAAATCCAGGTCTGTTTGGGAAAGTTTGTTTAAAAGAAATGTTTTGCTTATTATTTTGCTGATTGGGTCCTTCTCTCCTTATTGGAGCTCCTACGAGCTCAGGAGGGGAAATTCTGTTATTAATATTTTTTGTTGTTGATTTATTCGAATTTTTGGAAGGGTTGTTTGATATTTGTCTTTTACCCGCTGAACTGGAGTTGTTTTGGGAAGATTCATTAGATTCGCCTTTATAATTGAGATTTTTAGGCTTAGCAATTAGTTGAATAGGGGGTTTGGCAGGGGTTCTTACTGGAGGGGTTGGGTTATTTCGTAAAGTTTTTTTATCTTGGTTGAGATTTTGTGAAGTTTTAATATTTATATTTTGATTTGTAAGATTTGCTTGAGATTTGGAACTGTTGACAATTGTCGGTTTATTGAGATTTTTTGGTTGATTTGAAATTTTTTTTAGACTCTCAGTTTTATTAAGAGGTTTTATCAACAATGGCTTTTTGTTTGAATTATCTTTAAGAGTTTTCTCTTTTATAGAAGAGTTCGCAAAAGATTCATCTTTTTTAATTAAAGGTTTCTCAATAGAAAGTATTTCTTTATCTGAATTTTTTTTATTAATAAGATTTTTTATTTTTTTTGCTTCCTCTGCACTAATTGAACTGCTATGGCTTTTTACTGAAATTGAAAGTTTTTGAGCTGCATCCAGTATATCTTTATTGTCCAGGTTTAAGTCTCTGGAAAGTTCGTAAATTCTGATTTTATCGCTGATAGTCATTTAATCTGATTTGTACTCTTTTTGGAAATTAAAGAGGATTTAATTTAATTATATTCCCATATTGGGATAGTCATTGTAGCTTGTAATTTCTTTTTCAAAAATATCAATAAATTCAGGTTCAAAAGATGTTTTTAAAGCTTTTTGAAGCTTTTTTTTGATCTTGGAATCTGAGTAACATTTTTTTGACTTGCATATGTAGGCTGATCGCCCCATCCCATTTTGAAACATAATACCTTGCTTATGATCTTTAGTAATTTTTATAAGATTTTTCCTGTCATATGTTTGTCTACATGATATGCATATACGCATAACAGGGCTTTTTTGTATCACCGTTTTCTCTCCTCTTTCGCGGATATTTCACCATCTTGAACTGTCTCTAATTGATCACTTTCTGAGAAGCTCTCTTCTTCATCATATGTTTCTTGTACAAATTCTTCATCATCTTCTGGAAGGGGATAAAGCTCTCTTAATCTTGCGTCTTCAGCAGCACGTTCAGCTTGTTCTGCTTCTAATCTAATCTCAGCTTCTCTCTGGAGATTCTCTTCTTCCTCCCTTTGAACGATTAATTCGGAGACTGCAGCATCTTCTGCTTCCTGATCGTATTCATGAGAGTTTTTAACATCAATTTTCCAACCAGTTAATCTTGCTGCAAGTCTTACATTTTGTCCTTCTCTACCAATTGCGAGACTCAATTGATCAGGAGGAACTAGTACGTGCGCGTGTTGACCTTCTGGGTCAACAAGTCTCACAAGATCTACTTTCGCAGGACTTAAAGAGTTTAAAATATACTGGATTGGGTCAGATGACCATTTAATAACATCAATTTTTTCTCCTCTTAATTCATTTACTACTTGTTGGATTCTTGCTCCTCTTGCTCCAATACAGGCACCTACAGGATCAACTTCTTGTTCAACGCTATCAACAGCTACTTTTGTTCTTGGTCCAACAGCTCTTGAAGGAGGATTCGCTTCTCTTGAAACAGCAACAATTTTTACCGTGCCTTCTTGGATTTCCGGTACCTCATTTTCAAATAAATAAACGACTAATCCAGCATTTGCTCTACTTACAAAAAGTTGTGGTCCTTTTCTTGCTATTTCGCTAACTTCCTTCAAGAATACTTTGAAAGTTGCATTAGCTCTATAATTATCATTTGGTAATTGATCTCTTTTTGGAAGCTCGGCCTCTACCTCAGGTCTACCTATACCAGAACTAACTCCCATAATTACTGACTGTCTTTCAAATCTTATAACTCTTGCAGTTAAAACAGGATCTTCCAAATCTGCAAATTCTTCTTGGATCATTTTTCTTTGTTGATCTCTTAATTTTTGGGCTAAAACTTGCTTTGTTGTCGAAGCAGCCATTCGCCCAAAGTCCTCTTTTTCTGGAGTAACGTCTAAAACAACCGTGTCACCTATTTGAGCATCATCAGCAACTTGTTTAACTTCTAGTAAAGATATTTGATGATCTTCGCTTTCAACTTCTTCCACAATTATCTTACTTGATAAGACCCTATAACCTTCTTCATCTAGATCTAGTCCAACATCAAAATTACTAAAGTATTCTTCATCAAATGGATCTTCGTTAACTCCAATGTAAAAGGTTCTTCTATATTTTTCATAACCTTTTAATAAAGCTTCGCGTAAAGCAGCTTCCACGATATTAGGAGGTAACTTTTTTTCCTCACTAATATCTTCAATGAGATTGTTTAAACCTGGGAGAATAACTAATGCCATCTATGATGGGAAAATGGGTAATGGTTGAAATGATTAATCTTCTAATTTGCAAAGACTAATCTTTAGAACTTCGTCAAAAGGGATTGTTTTTATCTTCCCTTTTATGTTAATGGCTAAATAATCTTTAGACTTTTCATAAAGTAAACCACTAAGAAATTTTTTTTTGGAATTTTTCTGGTTTAACTGAACATTAACTGGAAAACCCTTAAAAGTTTTGAAGTCTCTATCTGAGGTTAATTCATCACTGACCCCTTGACTACTAATTTCTAACACATATGAACAATTTAAAAGATTTGAATTTTCTATTTCTTCAGATACTGGGGCATTAAATGAAGCACAATCTTCGAGTGAAATATCATCACCATTAGTTTTTTTTATAGTGATTTTTACGACCGTGGGATTTTGATTAGTTTGGATACTTAAACTGCAGATTTGGAGATCCTGTGCATTGGCAACCTTCTTCAATTGAGCTTCTAGTTTACTTTGGTTTTCTTTATTCAAAATTTATCTACACATTGATTTAAAACAATTTTCACATATAAAAAATTTTTTTCTAGAAAAAATTTGGATAATATGTATTTTTGGATGTAAACAAAAAAACAACAATAATAAATTTCTTCAACTAGATTTATTGATGAATTTAAAAACTTTTAATTAAATGAATTTTTTAAAGATTAGATTTATAAATTTAATCCAAATATTCATTATTGTCTGTTTTTGTTTAGTAAATTTTTCTCAAGAGGGAGAAGTTTTAGCTTTAACTTCATTTGAGAGTCATAATTTCGTATCATCCGCAGTAAAAAATGTTGGCCCTGCGGTTGTAAAAATTGACACTGAAAGATTGGTAGAAAGACAACAATTTGACCCTACTTTACTTGACCCTTTATTAAGAGATTTACTTGGTGATCAAGGTATTACTCCTGAAAGAGAGAGGGGACAAGGGTCTGGGGTGATTATTAATGAGAATGGTTTGGTACTTACAAACGCTCATGTCGTAGAAAGAGTCGATAATGTTTCGGTAACTTTGGCAGATGGATCTGTCTGTGATGGTAAAGTTTTGGGCACAGATGTAGTAACTGATCTAGCTTTAGTAAAAATTGATGAGGAAGCTTATCCTGGTTTTGCTCCACTTGGAAATTCTGAAGATCTTGAAGTTGGTGATTGGGCAATAGCTCTAGGAACTCCTTATGGTCTTGAAAAAACAGTTACCTTGGGGATTGTAAGCAGTCTGCATAGAGATATTAATAGTTTAGGATTTTCAGATAAAAGGCTGGATCTTATTCAGACTGATGCGGCAATAAATCCAGGAAATTCTGGAGGACCACTCATAAATTCTAGTGGTGAGGTAATAGGAATTAATACATTAGTAAGAAGTGGCCCTGGAGCTGGATTGGGTTTTGCAATTCCTATCAATCTAGCTAAAAGTGTCTCTGATCAGCTTCTCAAAAATGGGGAAGTTATTCATCCATATTTAGGTGTACAATTGATTTCTCTGAATCCTAGAATTGCTAAAGAACATAATCGAGACCCTAATTCGCTAGTTCAATTACCTGAAAGAAATGGAGCTTTAATTCAATCAGTAATACCTAATAGCCCTGCTGAAAAAGCCGGTTTAAGGAGAGGAGATTTAGTAATAGCTGCCGAAAATATCTCTATAAATGAACCTAAAGCTTTACTAGATGAAGTTGAAAAAGCTCAGATAGGAAAAGTATTTCTTTTAAATATCTTGAGGGATAATAAAGAGATTCAGATAAATATCAAACCAGAACCTCTCCCAGGTTTGACATAAATCACCCATTGAAATTTAATAATCTATAACCATTAGAGGAAAGGTTTTGGATTCACAAACTAAAATGAAACAAGCAGTTGCTGATGCAGCAATAAGGGAAGTAAAGAGTGACATGATTCTCGGATTAGGATCAGGATCTACAGCTGCGTTAATGATAAAAAGACTGGCAGATGAAATTCGTTTTGGAAAAATTCAAAATATAAGAGGGGTTGCAACTTCTTTTCAATCAGAAGTTTTAGCGCTTGAACTGGATATCCCTCTTATCGATTTAGCTTCTGTATCTCAAATTGATTTAGCTATTGATGGAGCAGATGAAGTTGATCCAGGATTTCAATTAATAAAAGGAGGAGGAGCATGTCATGTTAGAGAAAAGTTAGTGGCATCTAAAGCTGATCAATTGTTGATTGTTGTTGATGAAACTAAACTTGTACAAAATCTAAATCATTCTTTCCCTTTACCTGTAGAAGTCCTTCCAAATGCTTGGAAGCAAGTTCAGGGAGTGATTGCAGAAATGAATGGCAGTTCTTATTTAAGGATGGCTACTAAAAAAGCTGGCCCAGTTGTTACTGACCAAGGCAACCTCATCCTGGATGTATTATTTGATGATGGTATTAAGAATCCAAAGGACATTGAGATAACAATTAATAATATCCCAGGAGTATTAGAAAATGGTTTATTCGTTGATCTTACAGATAAAGTATTAGTTGGTAAAATTGAAAATAATATTCCAACGGTTTACTCACCCTCAAAAGCCAACTAATCTTCAAATCTTATTTGTACTGAGTTAGCGTGGCTATGTAAGCCCTCACTTTTAGCAAGATTAATAATATCAACGCTATTAACTTTTAAACTTTCTTCATTAAATTCTATTATTGAAGTATTTTTCATAAAAGTTTCAACCCCCAAAGAACCACTAAATCTAGAATTTCCTGATGTGGGCAAAGTATGATTTGGTCCAGCAAGATAATCTCCAACAGCTTCTGGGGTCCATTTTCCTAAAAATATTGCTCCTGCATTCTCTATACCTGCAAGAATTTTTTTTGAATCTTTAGTGAGAATTTCTAGGTGTTCAGGGGCAAATTTATTGCTTAGTTCAACACATGATTCATAATTCTCGCAAATTACAATTAACCCCCAATTTTTGATTGATTGCATGCAAATTTCTTTTCTTGGATGATCACTTATTTTTTTATAAAGTTCCTCTAAAACTTCTTTGGCCTGGGTCTTTGATGTAGTTAGAAGTATTGATGAAGCTAAAGGATCATGTTCCGCTTGGGCTAGTAGATCAGATGCTATATGAGTGCTTTGAGCTGTTTCATCTGCAATGATTAATATTTCACTTGGACCAGCTAAAGAATCAATCCCTGTAGATCCATAAATGAGTTTTTTTGCAGTCGTAACATAGATATTTCCTGGACCGGAAATAACATCAACTTTATTGATTTGATTTGTGCCAAATGCTAGAGCACCAATTGCTTGAGCTCCTCCAATCCTAAATACTTTATTGATCCCTGATAAGTGAGCTGCAGCTAAAACAGTTTTGTTTATTTCCCCATCATTATTCCCAGGAGATACCATTATAATTTTTTCTACACCTGCTACTTTTGCAGGTATTGCATTCATTAATACTGTACTTGGATAAGCAGCTCTACCTCCAGGAATATAAATGCCTGCATTTTTAACTGGTCTCCATCTTCTTTGGACTCTATCACCATATTCACCTTTTATAGTGAAAGATTGAGGAATTTCTTTTTCATGGAATTTTTGTATTCTTTTATGAGCCGCCTCAAGTGAGCGTTTCAAATTGTTATCAATTTCATCCCATGCATTTTTTATTTGATCCCTACTTACTTGCATAGGTGCAGGGTCGAAACCATCAAATTTTCTGGTATATTTTTCTACTGCTATATCTCCATTATTTTTGACTTCTTGAAGAATTTCTTCAACTATTGCATTTATTTTGTGGTTGTTTTCTGAGCTAGTTCGAGTAGAAATCCTTTTTAATTCTTGGATGCCGTCTTTTTTATTATTTATGATCTTCATATTCTTAAATTTTCAAAATTGAACGGCTCAAAGCCCAACTAAATAACTTTCTAAATTATATATTATTGATTAGTAGTCGATTTATTTGTTATGATAGTAATCTTCTATTTAAGTACCCTCTGTGGCCAATAACAAATCAGCAAAAAAGAGAATACAAGTTGCCGAAAGAAATCGTTTAATAAATAAGTCTTATAAATCTACTGTTAGGACTCTAACCAAAAAAACCTTAGAAAATTGCGAAAAATATAAAAAAAACCCAAATGAAGATAATAAAAATTTAGTCAAGACTAGTCTTAATAAAGCTTTCAGTTTAATCGATAAGGCAGTTAAGAAAAATGTTCTTCACAAGAATAATGGGGCTAATAGAAAATCAAAAATTAACAATTTTGTAAAAACTACTCTTACCACAAAGTAAATAGGCAGAGATTGTAATTATGAGCGAAATAGAACTCATAGACTCACACTGTCATTTAATATTTGAAAATTTTGATAGAGATCTTGAAGATGTAATTTTAAGATTGCGCTCAAGGGGTGTAAAAAAATTAGTTCATGCTTGTTGTGAATTAACAGAAATTCCAAAGTTGAAAAAAATATCTCATGCATTTAATGAAATTTACTATTCAGTTGGTTTGCATCCACTAGAAGCACAAAAATGGGAAGAAAGCTCAAAATCTCTTTTAAGAAAATCAGCTCAAGAAGATAAGAGGGTTGTAGCCATTGGGGAATTAGGCTTGGATTTTTTTAAAAATGAAAATAAAACTCAGCAAATTGAAGCACTTATTCCGCAAATGGAGTTAGCTTATGAACTTAAATTGCCTGTGATTATTCATTGTAGAGATGCTGCAAATGAAATGATTGAGATATGTACGTATCTCTCTGAAAAAGGAAAATGTCCTGATGGTGTACTTCACTGTTGGACAGGAACTCCAAAAGAAATGAAGCGATTCTTAGATCTTGGTTTTTATATAAGTTTTAGTGGAATAGTTACTTTCCCAAAAGCATATGAAATTCATGAGTGTGCCAAAATAGTCCCAAATGATAAATACCTTATTGAAACTGACTCACCTTTTTTAGCTCCTGTACCTCATAGAGGTAAAAGAAATGAACCTGCATTTGTTGAAAATGTTGCCAACTTTATGGCAGATTTGAGATCTACTGAATTAATAACCATTGCTAAGGAGTCATCTAAGAATGCTGAAGATTTGTTTAAATTTGACTTGTTATTTTGACGTAGCAGCTGTTATTATTAAAAATTACTGGAAATTTTTCTTAATTTTTTAGGTTTAACTTACACAATTTACGATTTATCAGCATTAGAAAAGTTTAATTAGTTTTTATTAAACCGATTTTTGTTGAAATCGACATTTAATTGATGATCTCTTATTAAGTGGAAAGTTAAAGAACTAAATATTGAGTAGATTAAAAGTAAATGGTAAATCTCACAAAATCGCAGGTTTTCTTGGATGAGCAGTAGCGCTTTACAGGTAGCAAAAACAGCTACTTATCTACCAGATTTAGTTGAAGTACAAAGAGCAAGCTTTAAATGGTTTTTGGAAAAGGGTTTAATAGAAGAACTACAGAATTTTTCTCCCATTTCTGATTACACAGGTAAATTAGAATTACATTTTATCGGTGAAGAGTACAGGTTAAAAAGACCTAGACATGATGTTGAGGAAGCCAAAAGAAGAGATGCTACATTTGCATCTCAAATGTACGTAACTTGCAGGTTGATTAATAAAGAGACAGGAGAAATTAAAGAACAAGAAGTATTTATTGGCGAATTACCCTTAATGACTGAAAGAGGAACTTTTATCATTAATGGTGCAGAAAGAGTTATTGTTAATCAAATTGTTCGAAGTCCTGGAGTATATTTCAAAGATGAGCTGGATAAAAATGGTCGAAGAACTTATAACGCAAACGTTATTCCTAATAGAGGTGCATGGTTAAAATTCGAGACCGACAAAAATAATTTACTTTATGTGAGAGTTGATAAAACTAGAAAAATTAATGCTCATGTTCTTATGAGAGCAATGGGTCTTTCAGATAATGACGTGGTTGATAAACTTAGGCATCCTGAGTTTTATCAAAACTCAATTGAGTCAGCTAACGACGAAGGGATAAATTCAGAAGATCAGGCATTACTTGAGCTATACAAGAAGCTTCGTCCTGGTGAACCACCGTCTGTTTCTGGCGGACAACAGCTATTAAATAGTAGGTTTTTTGATCCCAAAAGATATGATTTAGGTCGAGTTGGTAGATATAAAATAAACAAAAAATTGAGACTAACCGTACCAGACGAGGTGAGAACACTCACCCATGAGGATGTACTGTCTACTATTGATTATTTAATTAACCTAGAATTAGATATTGGTGGGGCTAGTTTGGATGATATTGACCACCTTGGTAATCGAAGGGTTAGATCTGTAGGAGAACTTCTTCAAAATCAAGTCAGGGTTGGGCTTAATCGGTTAGAGAGAATTATCAAAGAAAGAATGACTGTAGGAGAAACAGACTCTCTTACTCCTGCTCAACTAGTCAATCCCAAACCTTTGGTTGCTGCTATAAAAGAATTTTTTGGTTCCAGTCAATTAAGTCAGTTCATGGATCAAACTAATCCTCTAGCTGAATTAACACACAAAAGAAGAATCTCAGCATTAGGTCCAGGAGGTTTAACTAGAGAAAGAGCAGGTTTTGCAGTAAGAGATATACACCCTTCACATTATGGTAGATTATGCCCTATCGAGACTCCTGAAGGTCCTAATGCAGGACTTATAAATTCTTTAGCTACCCATGCAAGAGTTAATGAGTATGGTTTTATTGAAACACCATTTTGGGAAGTTAAAAACGGTAAAGTTAACAAAGAAGGTAATCCTGTTTATCTTTCTGCTGATTTAGAAGATGAGTGTAGGGTGGCTCCTGGAGACGTCGCAACTGACAAGGATGGCAACATAATTGCAAATCTAATACCAGTGAGATACAGACAGGATTTTGAAAAAGTACCTCCTCATCAAGTTGATTACGTTCAGCTTTCTCCGGTTCAAGTAATTTCAGTTGCTACTTCACTTATTCCTTTCTTGGAACATGATGATGCTAATAGAGCTCTAATGGGGTCGAATATGCAACGCCAAGCCGTTCCATTGCTCAGGCCAGAACGTCCTTTAGTTGGTACTGGTTTAGAATCTCAAGTTGCTAGAGATTCGGGTATGGTTCCCATAACCAAAGTTAATGGAACTGTATCTTACGTAGATGCTAATGAGATTATTGTCAAAGACGAGCATGGCAGTGAACATTTTCATTATCTTCAGAAATATCAAAGATCAAATCAAGATACTTGCCTCAATCAAAGACCTATAGTGAAAATTGGAGATAAAGTTATATCGGGTCAGGTTTTAGCAGATGGATCCGCATGTGAAGGAGGTGAAATAGCTCTTGGCCAAAACGTTTTAATTGCTTACATGCCATGGGAGGGATACAACTACGAAGATGCAATACTTGTGAGCGAGAGGATGGTAACTGATGATTTATATACTTCAGTACACATTGAAAAATATGAAATTGAAGCAAGACAAACTAAGCTAGGACCTGAAGAAATCACGAGAGAGATTCCCAATATCTCGGAGGAAAGCTTAAATAATCTTGATGAGATGGGAATTATTAGGATTGGTGCCTTTGTTGAGAGTGGAGATATTCTTGTAGGGAAAGTGACCCCAAAAGGGGAATCAGACCAACCACCTGAAGAAAAACTGTTAAGAGCTATTTTCGGTGAAAAGGCCCGGGATGTCAGAGATAATTCCCTTAGGGTACCTAAAACTGAAAAGGGAAGGGTTTTAGATGTTCGCATTTACACTAGAGAACAAGGAGATGAATTACCTCCAGGTGCCAACATGGTTGTTAGAGTTTACGTGGCCCAGAGAAGAAAAATTCAAGTAGGAGATAAAATGGCTGGGAGGCATGGAAATAAAGGGATTATTAGCAGAATTTTACCAAGAGAAGATATGCCTTATTTACCTGATGGAACGCCGGTAGATATAGTTCTTAACCCTTTAGGAGTTCCAAGTAGGATGAATGTAGGTCAAGTTTTTGAATTATTGATGGGCTGGGCAGCTTCCAACCTAAATTGTAGGGTTAAAGTTGTTCCATTTGATGAAATGTATGGAGCTGAAAAATCACATCAAACTGTTCAAGCATTCTTAGAGGAAGCTGCGAAACAGCCAGGTAAAGCATGGGTTTATAATCCTGAAGATCCTGGAAAGTTATTACTTAAAGATGGTAGAACAGGGGAACCTTTCGATCAGCCAGTTGCTGTCGGATACTCTCACTTCCTGAAATTAGTCCATTTGGTGGATGATAAAATCCATGCTAGATCTACTGGTCCTTACTCTTTAGTTACACAGCAACCATTAGGTGGTAAAGCTCAGCAAGGTGGGCAAAGGCTTGGAGAAATGGAAGTATGGGCTCTTGAAGCTTATGGAGCTGCTTATACTCTTCAGGAATTGTTAACAGTTAAATCTGATGACATGCAAGGAAGAAATGAAGCTCTTAACGCGATTGTGAAAGGTAAACCGATCCCAAGGCCTGGTACTCCTGAGTCATTTAAAGTTCTTATGAGGGAATTACAATCTCTAGGCTTGGATATAGGGGTTTATACAGATGAAGGAAAAGAGGTAGATTTAATGCAAGATGTCAATCCGAGAAGGAATACTCCATCAAGGCCTACTTACGAATCATTAGGAACCTCTGAATATGAGGAAGATTAAATACTCAATTAAAACACCTTAATTTAAATTAGCCAAAAATGACAAACAGCAACTTAAGAACTGAAAATCACTTTGATTACGTCAAAATTTCTATAGCTTCTCCCCAAAGAATTATGGATTGGGGTCAGAGGACATTACCAAATGGTCAAGTAGTTGGTGAAGTGACTAAACCAGAGACTATCAACTACAGAACCCTTAAACCAGAAATGGATGGATTGTTTTGCGAAAAGATTTTTGGGCCATCTAAAGATTGGGAATGCCATTGTGGAAAGTACAAAAGGGTAAGACATCGCGGCATCGTTTGTGAGAGATGTGGGGTTGAAGTAACTGAAAGTAGAGTGAGAAGACATAGGATGGGATATATAAAACTTGCTGCACCTGTTTCCCATGTTTGGTATTTGAAAGGAATCCCTAGTTACGTTGCAATACTTTTGGATATTCCGCTGAGGGATGTAGAACAAATAGTCTATTTTAATTGTTATGTAGTTTTAGATCCAGGCGATCATAAGGAACTTAAATATAAGCAATTACTCACTGAAGATGAGTGGCTGGAAATTGAAGATGAAATTTATGCTGAAGATTCAACTATAGAAAATGAACCTTTTGTTGGAATTGGTGCTGAAGCTCTTAAGCAACTACTTGAGGACCTTGATTTAAATCAGGTTGCTGAAGAGCTTAGAGAAGAAATTACTAATAGCAAAGGGCAAAAGAGGGCAAAACTTATTAAAAGAATAAGAGTTATTGATAATTTCATTGCTACTAATGCAAAACCAGAATGGATGGTTTTAGATGCAATCCCAGTTATACCTCCTGATCTTAGACCTATGGTTCAGCTTGATGGAGGGAGATTTGCAACTTCAGATTTAAATGATTTATATAGAAGAGTTATAAATAGAAATAATAGACTAGCAAGGCTTCAAGAAATTTTAGCTCCTGAAATTATAGTAAGAAATGAAAAAAGAATGCTTCAGGAGGCAGTTGATGCCCTTATAGATAATGGGAGGAGGGGAAGGACTGTTGTTGGAGCAAATAATAGAGCTCTAAAGTCCCTAAGTGACATAATTGAAGGAAAACAAGGAAGATTCAGACAAAATCTTCTTGGAAAGCGTGTTGACTATTCAGGTAGATCTGTAATAGTTGTGGGTCCTAAATTAAAAATGCATCAGTGCGGTCTCCCAAAAGAAATGGCGTTAGAGCTCTTTCAGCCTTTTGTAATTCATAGATTAATACGACAAAATATTGTGAATAATATTAAAGCTGCAAAGAAATTAATACAAAAAGCCGATGATGAAGTAATGCAAGTACTTCAGGAAGTTATTGAAGGCCATCCTATTCTCTTAAATAGAGCCCCTACACTGCATCGTTTGGGAATTCAAGCTTTTGAACCGAAATTAGTTGGAGGTAGAGCAATACAACTTCATCCTTTAGTTTGTCCTGCATTCAATGCTGACTTTGATGGAGATCAAATGGCAGTTCATGTTCCTTTAGCTCTAGAGGCACAAACTGAAGCTCGCATGCTTATGTTGGCTAGTAATAATATTCTTTCTCCTGCTACTGGGGAACCAATTGTGACTCCATCACAAGATATGGTTTTGGGATCTTATTATTTGACGGCTTTGCAACCGAATTATCAAAAACCAGAATTCGGAGATAATAAGACTACTTTTGCTTCACTAGAAGATGTCATTTTTGCATTTGAAGATAAAAGACTCAGCCTTCATGAATGGGTCTGGGTTAGATTTAATGGAGAAGTTGAAGATGAAGACGAAATGAGTAGCCCACAAAAAACTCAAGAGCTAGAAGATGGCTCAAGATTAGAAATCTGGAATTTAAGAAGGGACAGATTTGGCTCTGATAATAATCTAATAAGTAGGTTTGTACTGACAACTGTTGGGAGAGTAGTTATGAACTATACCATCATTGATTCTGTTTCTAAAACCTAATCTTTAAAAAATTTTTTTCATCTATTTAAAATCATGACATCATCTAAACCTAAAAAAACATCCAGAGTGCGTAAAACTACTAAAAGTTCAAAAAAGAACAATCCAGTTATAATGCCTGCTCTTGCTAAAACACCGCCATCATTCAAGAATAAGGTAGTTGATAAGAAAGCCTTAAAAAATTTAGTTTCCTGGGCTTACAAAACCCATGGAACTGCTATAACTGCGGCTATGGCTGATAATCTTAAAGACTTAGGATTTAAATATGCTACCCAAGCTGCTGTCTCTATATCAGTAGATGACTTAAAAGTTCCAGAAGCTAAACAAGATTTAATAGGGCAAGCTGAAGAGCAAATATCTGCTACAGAAGAATGCTACAGACTTGGTGAAATTACCGAAGTGGAAAGGCACACAAAGGTTATTGATACCTGGACTGAAACTAATGAAAGATTGGTAGATGCTGTAAAAAATAATTTTAATCAAAATGATCCTCTGAATTCCGTTTGGATGATGGCCAATTCAGGAGCAAGAGGTAATATGTCTCAGGTACGACAACTTGTTGGTATGAGGGGATTGATGGCTAATCCTCAAGGAGAAATTATAGACTTACCCATAAGAACCAACTTTAGAGAAGGGCTAACTGTTACTGAATATGTAATTTCTTCTTATGGAGCAAGGAAAGGTTTGGTAGATACTGCTTTAAGAACAGCGGATTCTGGTTATTTGACTAGAAGATTAGTTGATGTCGCTCAAGATGTAATTGTTAGAGAAGAAGATTGTGGAACAGAACGATCAATAGTTGTTGAAGCTGAAGATGGGAAATTTGGAGTAAGGCTTCTTGGTAGGCTTACTGCTGAAGATATTTTTGATGCTGAAGAAAATCTTGTTGTTCCTAAGAACACTGCAATAGATCCTTCATTATCAGGAGAAATTGAAAAAGCATCTATTAATGAAGTAAAAATAAGATCCCCATTAACGTGTGAAGCTAATAGATCGGTTTGTAGGAGATGTTATGGATGGGCTTTGGCTCATAATCATTTGGTTGATTTAGGTGAGGCAGTTGGAATTATTGCTGCTCAATCAATTGGTGAGCCAGGAACTCAATTGACAATGAGAACTTTCCATACTGGAGGTGTATCAACTGCTGAAAGTGGAGTAGTAAGATCAAAAATTTCTGGTAGAGTTGAATTTAGTTCAAAAGCAAAGGTTAGAGGTTATAGAACCCCACATGGCGTAGAAGCTAAACAAGCGGAAGTTGATTTTATACTAAAAATAGTTCCTCAAGGAAATAATTCTGGCAAACCTCAAAAAATTGAAGTTTCTAGCGGCTCTCTTTTATTTGTAGATGATGGTGCAGAAATTAATTCTGATATAACTGTTGCCCAGATTACTGCTGGAGCCGTGAAAAAGAGTGTAGAAAAAGCAACAAAAGATGTCATCTGTGATTTGGCTGGTCAAGTTAGATACGACAAGGTTATTCAACCAAAAGAGGTAACGGATAGACAGGGTAATATCACCTTAAAAGCTCAAAGATTAGGCAGATTATGGGTTTTAGCTGGGGATGTTTATAACTTGCCACCTAATGCAAGACCTGTTATCTCATCTGGAAAATCTGTAGATGAAGGAACTGTTTTGGCAGAAGCTAGTCAATCAAGTGAGTTTGGAGGACAAGTTCGATTAAGAGAATCAATAGGAGATTCGAGAGAAGTTCAGATCGTGACTACATCAATGTCTTTAACTAATTATAAATTAATTGAAGAATCTACTCACTCAGGTCAAATATATAATTTGGAGTCTAGTGATGGTACATCTTATCGTTTAAATATTTCTCCCGGAAGTAAAATCAGTAATGGAGAGGTAATAGCAGATTTAACGGATGAAAGGTTTCGTACAAAAACTGGTGGCTTAGTTAAATATGCACCAGGATTAAGTGTCAAAAAAGCAAGATCATCTAAAAATGGTTTTGAAGTAAGTCAAGGAGGGACACTGCTCTGGATTCCTCAAGAAACACATGAAATCAATAAGGACATATCCCTTCTAATGATCGAAGATATGAAATGGATTGAAGCTGGCACAGAAGTTGTAAAAGATATTTTTAGTCAAACATCAGGAATTGTTACTGTTACACAAAAAAATGATATCCTTCGTGAAATAACTGTAAGAAATGGAACTTTTCACGAGTGTGATGATGAAGAAGTTTTGAATAGATTCACAGAAGAAGGAAATCTGGTAAATCCAGGCGAAAAGATTTTAGATGGTGTTGATAATAAAGAAATTCTATTTGTTCAAAAATTAGAAACACCTAAATGTCGAGGCTTGTTATTAAGAACTGTTGAAGAATTTACTATCCCTGATCAAGCGGAATTACCCCAACTTGCACATGTTAAGCAGGAAAAAGGACCACATTTAGGCTTAAAAGCTATCCAAAGGCTTACCTATAAAGACGGTGAATTGATAAAATCAGTTGAAGGTGTTGAATTACTTAGAACACATTTAAGCATTGAAAGCTTTGATGCTACTCCTCAAATGACTATTGATGTAGAGTCTATTGAAGATAAAAATGATGCATCAATCAATAGATTAAATTTAGTAATATTGGAGTCTATTCTTGTAAGAAGAGATACTATATCCGACTCCAGTCATGGCTCAACACATACAGAACTACAAGTCAAAAATAACCAATTAGTAAAAGCAGGAGATGTGATATCTACTACTCAAATTCTTTGTAAAGAGAAGGGATTGGTTCAATTACCAAATGTTGTTGATGATGAGCCAATACGAAGGTTAATTGTTGAAAGAGAGGAAGATAAAATTAAAATAAAAATTAGTGATAAATCAGTAGTTAAAGTTGGAGATCGCATAGTTGATGGTGATCCTATAAGTAAGTCTGTAAAATCAACTTCATGTGGAGAAATTGAAGAAATTTCTAATAGTTCAGTTACCTTAAGACTTGGAAGGCCTTATATGGTTTCTCCTGATTCAGTTTTACATGTTAAAGATGGAGATTTAGTGCTTAGGGGAGATGGTTTAGCTTTACTCGTTTTTGAAAGGCAGAAAACAGGAGATATCGTACAGGGATTGCCTCGTATTGAAGAGTTATTAGAAGCCAGGAGACCCAGAGATTCTGCAATTTTATGTAAAAAATCTGGAATTGTACAGATAAAAAAAGGTAATGATGAAGAATCAGTTTCTTTATCGGTTATTGAAAAAGATGATTTTGTTAATGAATATCAACTTTTAATTGGTAAAAATCTAATGGTTAGTGATGGGCAACAAGTTACAGGTGGAGAATCTTTAACCGATGGTCCACTTAATCCGCATGAATTATTAGATTGCTATTTTAATGATTTAAAAGATCAA
Organism: uncultured Prochlorococcus sp.; assembly: GCA_902621675.1. GTDB lineage: Bacteria > Cyanobacteriota > Cyanobacteriia > PCC-6307 > Cyanobiaceae > Prochlorococcus_A. The sequence goes on from CACNMX010000008.1 coordinate 49,127, forward strand.
AAACCTCTTTTAGATGCTGCTCGAGAATCTATATCAAAACTGCAAAGAAGTATGGTAAGTGAGGTGCAGAATGTTTATAAGTCTCAAGGTGTAGCAATCGATGACAAGCATATTGAAGTTATTGTTAGACAGATGACAAGTAAAGTCCGTATAGAAGATGCTGGGGATACTACTCTTTTGCCCGGTGAACTCATAGAGTTGAGGCAAGTAGAAGATACAAACCAAGCAATGGCAATTACAGGTGGTGCTCCAGCAGAATTCACTCCTGTTTTGTTGGGTATTACCAAAGCCTCTCTAAATACAGATAGCTTTATTTCAGCAGCATCTTTCCAAGAAACAACAAGGGTTCTTACAGAAGCTGCAATTGAAGGTAAATCTGATTGGTTAAGAGGTTTAAAAGAAAATGTTATCATCGGTAGATTAATACCTGCAGGTACAGGTTTTAGCGGCTTTGTGGAAGAATTATCCTCAGAGGCTGGTCCGCATCCAGATATTCTTGCAGAAGAATCAGGTGGCTACAGAAGAGCACAGAACTTAAGGCCTGACTATACAGTTGATATGCCACAATCACCTGCCGGAAGCTCTACTGCAATACTTGATGATCCTAGTGATGAAGATTTGGAGACAACGAGAAATCGACATGGAATCGATCCTTCTTCGAGTAATTTCGCCGCCTTCGCAAGGCCTAATGCTGAAAATCAATTTTCTGAAGATCAATTACCAGATCCTGCCGCATTGGAGGGATTGCAGGAGGAGGGCCTTCTGTCTGATGAATAAATATTATCTATTATTATTTTTAGTGACTAGAATTAAACTTTAAATTTGTAATTGATGATTAAGCCAGAGATCGTTCCTAAAAGAAAATTACCCCGCTATGGTTTCC